>NZ_JBFBGN010000045.1:0-49514 GCF_040684675.1 Streptomyces sp. NPDC089915
GCCCGCGAGGTCTACCACGCTCTGACCACCGCACCGACCGAACGAATCACTCAAACCGACCTCACTCCAGCGGCTTGACGTCTATAGGAGCATCCCTCGTTCCGAAGCACACGCCGGCAAGTCCGCCGGACGCCGTTGCTGCCGACGCCGAAGGGCGTCGGCAGCAGCGGCGCGCCCGGGGATCACAGGCCACGTCCAGGGCCTGAGCCCCGATTCCCCTGGCGTCTCAGCGACCGACATCGGATGACGGGCGGTGGTCTCACTAGCCTGAGGCCATGGTGACGAGGTATCCGACCCTTACGCTTTAAATCACCATATTAAGTATGGAAAGTGGGAACGTAGTGAGCGACAGGGCACGACGGCTGGCGGCATTGTGCGCCGCGGGTATGGCGCTGACTCTGACGGCCTGTCAGGGCGAGGCGAGCAGTTCGAGCAACACCAAGCCGGGCAACGACGCCGACGGGAAGTTCCTCTCCCACTCGATGCAGTTGTTCAGGGACGCGTCGTCGGTACGTGTCACGGCCAGGTCCGCGGTCGCGATGGGGAGTGCGGTCGAGATCTCCGTGGACCGGGACAAGAACTGTCGCGTCGACGCCCAGAACGGGTTCTTCCGCGTTGCCGTGGAACGCGGCGGCCGCACCTGGATGAAATGGCGTGAGGACCTCCTCGAGAACGCGGCAACCACCCCGGACGGCGAGCGGCTGGACAAGGCACTGCGCGGCAAGTGGCTGGAGCTCGGCCAGGAAGGCCGCATCCGCAAGAGCATGGTCGACCTGTGCACGATGACCTCGCTGCACAACGTCGCCAACGTGCTGGCAGACCCCCGTCAACGCGCCATCCGTGAGCCCGAGACCACCGAGAACGGCGAACGCGTCGTCCCCGTCCGCCGGGGTGAGGACCGCAACTCGGTGACCGCGTATGTCGCGGTCGGCGAGAAGCCCTACCCACGAAAGCTCGTCGTGGACATAGCGACCTTCTCTCCCACGCCTGTCGAGTTCAAGCTGGACGCCTACGGCGAACCGGTCACCGTGACACCGCCGGCCGCCTCACTGACCGTCCGTTCGGCGCCCATCGAGGCCCTCGCCGAGAAGAACCTCGCCGCCGGCCTGCCTGGCAGCTGAGGGGTGTCCCATAACTGCTGGTCACAGCGCTGGTGTGGTAAGGAAACTGCGTAGCTGTTGGGTTCCTGGCGCCGATACCATCCGGTCACAGACCAGCCGCACCAGCGGCTTCCCGCGTTCAAAGAGCGATTCATCACATGGCCAGCCGGCGAGCAACGACGACCCTGTGGCGCCCCACCGGCCCCAAGGAGCTGGACCTGGTCCGCGAGCTGGACTGGCGCGCTTGGCCGCCTCGGCTCCCCGAGCAGCCGATCTTCTACCCAGTCCTCAACGAGGACTACGCGATCAAGATCGCGAGGGACTGGAACGTGAAGCACAGCGGTGTCGGCTTCGTTACCCGATTCGAGGTCGAGTCGGAGTTCTTGGGCCGGTACCCCGTCCAGCAGGCTGGGGGGCGGACGATCCTCGAGCTGTGGGTGCCGGCTGAGGAGCTGGACGACTTCAACGCTCACATCGTCGGCGAGATTCAGGTGGTACACGAGTTCCGCTGAGGCAGCGTAGCTTGCTGACGGGGCAGGCCGCCCCCGGTGCGACGATCCCTGCGTGGCTGGCGTGATCACGGTATCGGCCGTCTTGGATAGCCCCGTTCACCCGGCTGAGGTTGTCGTTTACGGACCGCTGTCGAACACAGATCGAACTTGGTCCAATTTTATCCAGTTAACCGGAATGTCGAGCTTGTGTTGGCGGTGGCAAGGCTGGCCAGCAGGGCGAGCATCTTGTCCTTGTTCAGCGGCAGGCTCTACGCCTGGGCGCGCCCTGACGCGTGGTTGGCCGCCGAGCTGCACGCCGAGGCGCAGCGGGCCCGCCAGGAGGGTCCTCAACTGCGCACGATGGCGCCGGCAAACCGCCGCCCTGGGCTGGAGCGCCGCGCAGGCCGAGGTGATGCGGCGGGCCACGAGCGGACACCCCCACCACGATCAGGCCGACTACCACCGGATGGACCCCACCAACCCCTGCGCCCGCCGGGGCCGCGCCGTGGCGCGGGCCACGTCCTTTCGCTGGTCGACACGGATCTCTTCGACCACGACGGGCAGGGGCGCAGTACGGTCGCACCCACGCAGGACGGGCACGACGCCCGGGCGGCGGAGGAGAGCCGGCGCCTGAACCGAGGAGAGGCGGCGCAGGGAGGCTGAAAGCAGGGCAGGGCCAATGTGCCCCGGTCGCGGTGACCGGCTGCCGAAGGAGATGGCGTGCTCGATGGACGATGTGCGGGTGTTCGGGGAGCGGGCCGCCGAGCTGGACACGCTCGGGATCGTGTGGGACACCGCCGACCACGGCTTCGCCACCGACCTCACCGTCGGCCGGGCCTACTACGAGCAGCACGCGACCCTGGCCGCCCCGCAGGGCGCGGTGATCCTCGACGTCCAGATCGGGCAGTGACTCACCAACATTCGCCGGCATGGCGGGCTCGGAAAGGACCCCGTACGCGCCGCGCGGCGGGCGGCCGCGCTCGCCGTAATCGATGCGGACTGGAATCTGGGCGACGACGACTCCGGGTGGACGGTGGACTGGCAGCGCCACTACGCCCACCTCCCCCGGTCCTCGCCGAAGGGGCACGGCTGACGGCCGTCAAGCCTGGCGCGACCTGCCACGGCGAGGACATCGGCCGCTGGCTGGCCACCCAACGACGGGACTGGGGCCGGCTAAACGCCGAGCAGCAGGCCCGGCGCCACACTGGATGTCGCCCCGGCGCGGGTCGCACGTGCCCGCCAGGCGCCCGCGAAGACCGGTGCGACCACCAACCCCGTCCGGACGGGGCGCGGAAGCCGGGGCATCCAGGTCCTCGCCCGATACGTCGCGCGGGAAGCCGGCGGCGTCCCGGGGCGCTCCCACGTCAAGCGGTTCCCAGACGGAAGTGAGCACCGCACGGGGGTGTGACTGGCCAACCGGCGCCAATGCCGCGACCGGCTCGACCCCGGGCAGCTGCGGGCGCTCGCCCGAACTCGAGATCGACTGGGCGCGGTAGACGAGGCGGGCGATACTGTGTGGAGTCGGCTGTGATCCCTTGAGAGCATCCAGACATGCCCGGTTCCACCGCAGATGAGCTCCTCGCCTCCGTCCACGGCCTGTCCCCCGAGGATGCGCAGCAGATCGCCGAACAGATCGACGAATGCCGAGGCCTGCTCGCGGCGGGCACCGGCATGGACACCGTCCAACAGCACCTGAAGGACCAAGGTGTCTCCGTCTTCCGTGCGGTCTTGATCACCACCCGGCCCCTCGGCAACCACCCCCGCCGGCTGCAAACCGCACGAGAGCTCGTCGAATGCAGCCCCGCACACACGCCCGACACCGCGCTCAACAGGCCAAGGCACCCGACAGCCCATAACTGCGCGGCACCACATCGGAATCCAGTACAAGGCGCCCCAACACCCGGCCCGGCGCAGCCGGACGCCCATCTCCGCGTGGACTGGGCCGAATCATGACCGCAGTGCAACCACCGCAGGGTAAACGACGGTCCGCAGCCGGGGGCGGCCGGACGCTGCCGGGGCCGGTCGCCCTGTATTCGTCCCTGTCGGGCAGCTATCCCGTCCGCCATCGGGTAGCTCCGGCCACCACAGCAGATACCCGGCAGCTCGCTCACCGGCCAATGAAACTAAACACACCCGTGTGACCCACACCGCCCCAGGTACTACGCCAGCGGCTCCGTCATACGTGGGCGGCCCCTGCCGTGCGGGTGCGGGGGTGCGGCGCAGCTCTCGTCAAGCTGCGCCATCCAGCCGCGGGCTACGAACCGATCTGCTGGCTTCTGCCTCGCTGGCCTATCCCTTTAAATCAGATGAATGGGCCATCGAGCACCGCGTATTCAATCCATGCCCCAATCGCGTACTGCTTAGAGTACTCCCCGATTCCCGCTACCTGTTCCGGCATCCACTCATCCGGTCCCGGATCGAGGTCCAGCACGCATCGTTCGGAGGTGCAGTCCAACTTTAGGCCGTCCGAGAGGACGAAGTATGTCTGGCGCGCGCTGCAGGTGAATTGATATTCAAAGACACCTCCGACTGCAAGCTGGACGAGACGCCATTCATTCCCGGCAGTCACATCCATCGCCTGGATATCGAATATGGCGACCCGACCGATAACCGGCCCCCTCGGCAAGTGCAGCCGAATCCCAGTAATCACACCGTCCTCAAACCCTCCGAATCTGTCGGTGAATCCATTTGAACTCTCCGCGGAGATCTTCATGAAGGTCATCTCTTGTCCATTCTCGAGGATCCGTCCTGGTTGCCCTGCTTGGCTGTGATGCTGCTAACGGATGATGAATTGGATCGTGGTGTAACAGCGTTCACGGTAGCGGCCTGGCTTACCAGCCGCTTGTGTGCTCGGCAAAAGGGTACGCCAGCCCCTCCTTCGGGACTGGCGTACTGGATATCAGTGCGTCTAGGGCCTCAAGTTCCAGCCCGGAGGCAGATTATCCTCCCGAATATGGGGGGCGCCAGGGCCGTGCCCGGCGACAACTCCGGGGGTGTCAAAGACGTGCCCATGCGGACCATCGGTTCCAGGGTGGGTCTTGAAATCAAAGTGTCCGACTGCGTCGCCATTTTCATTGTAGATAGTGTTCTGGACGGGCGTGCCATCCTTTCCGGTTCTCGTATAGACAGAATGCGGAGTTTGCCCGATCAGTGGCCGCTTCTCGACTCCCGAGGTGTGGCCACCCACCGGAATTCCATTGTCGTCGAGGGCAAGTACGTGCGGACCGCAATTGTGGACGAGGACCGGTGTGGCCCCCGCCAGCACATAGTAGGTGTGGAGGTCAGCGACGGTGAGGTTATGGACGGTGGTGTCCAGGGCCGTCCAGCGCTTGATCGCTGTGACCTGGACGTGGGTGCCGCTGTTGGTGCGGAGCCACTGACCGACTTTGAGGTCGGTGGCGTTCACCCACTTCGCGAGATCGGCTGCCCAGAAGGGGTGCTTGTCGGTCGCAGTGATGGTTTCAGTGGCGGATCCTGACGTGTCGTCGGTGTCGACAGTGATCTCGACGAGGTTCTTGGTGCCCTCGCCCTGAATCGTTGCGGTGATGTCCTTTGTTAGGGTCTCGCCGGTCTCGGGGTCTGTGGCCAGGACCTTGTCGCCGGGTCGGAGGTCGTCGATCTGCTTGGGGGATCCGTCGGCCATGAGGACGAGGGTCCCGGCGGTGAAACTGTTGCCGGGAGTGGGGCAGGATCCGCCGCTCTCACCGCCGGATGTCGCTGCCTTTGCTTCGGCCCGCGCCGCGGCCTTGGCTTCGGCTTTAGCCCCCATCTTCGCCGCGACGTTGGCTGCTGCCTTGCCGGCTCCCTTGGCTATCACCTTCACTACCGACCCGAGGATCGGGGACAGTGCGGCAGTGCCGGCGCTGCTGGCGGCTCCCCACAGGGCGCCTTGGGCCATGTCCTTGAGCTGGCCCATGACGCTGTGGTCGGCGTTGGGGTCCATGTAGTTGGCGACCGCCGCACCAGCTGCCCCGGCGATGGCGCCACAGCCTGCGACGAGGGCGAAGCCCGCGCCACCTGTTGCAGCGCCCGCTCCGCCCGCCGCGGCCACACAGGCGAACCCGACACCGATCTCTACCACCGTCGAAACGATGAAGACCTTGTTTTCCTGCCAGACCTTGTTGACCTTGGCGGCCGCCTTCTTGACGCCGCACATGGAGATCCAGCCGCAGCTCGAGGATTTCTTGCTCGCTCCGCCGGTGCCTGCGCTCTTTCCGCCGCCGCTGCCGCCTCCGCTTCGGGTCTGTCAATCGAACGGTGTAACGGGGGTGGTTGGGGTTACTGGCGGGCTGCGGAGAGTCGGCCGTCGAAGGTGATGTCGAAGGCGTTCAGTGCGGTCTTCCAGCGCATGGTCCAGCGGGCCTGGCCCCTGCCGGTGGGGTCCCGGGACATGATCGCCATGTAGACGCACTTCAGGGCAGCAGTCTCGTTCGGGAAGTGCCCGCGGGCCTTGACCGCCCGCCGGATACGGGCGTTCACGGACTCGATCGCGTTGGTGGTGCAGACGATGCGGCGGATCTCGGTGTCGAACCGGAGGAACGGCGTGAACTCCTCCCAGGCGTTCTCCCAGAGCCGCACGATCGCCGGATACTTCCGGCCCCACGCATCGACGAACTCGGCGAACCGCTCCAGGGCAGCCTCTTCGGTCGGCGCCGTGTAGACGGGCTTGAGGAGCTTGGCGATCTTGTCCCAGTCCTGGCGGGCGGCATAGCGGAAGGAGTTCCGCAGCAGATGGACCACGCAGGTCTGGACGGTGGTGCGGGGCCAGACGGTCTCGACCGCGTCGGGCAGGCCCTTCAGGCCGTCACAGACGAGCATCAGGACATCGTTGACACCGCGGTTCTTGATCTCGGTGAGGATGTGCATCCAGTGCTTGGCACCCTCGCCGCCGTCGCCGGCCCACAGCCCGAGGATGTCCCGCCGGCCCTCGACGGTGACCGCCAGGGCCACATAGATGGGCCGGTTCGCGACGGCACCGTCGCGGATCTTCACGTGGATCGCGTCTATGAAGACCACCGGATAGACGGCGTCCAGGGGCCGGTTCTGCCACTCGGCCATGCCGTCGAGGACCTTGTCGGTGATCGTGGAGATCGTCTGGCGGGAGACCTCGGCGCCATAGACCTCCGCGAGGTGGGCCTGGACCTCGCCGGTGGTCAGGCCCTTCGCGGACAGGGAGATGACCATCTCGTCCACGCCGGTCAGGCGCTTCTGCCGCTTCTTGACGATCTTCGGCTCGAACGAGCCGTCACGGTCGCGGGGCACGGATATCTCCACCGGGCCGACGTCCGTCAGCACGGTCTTCGCACGGGTGCCGTTGCGGCTGTTGCCGCCGTTCTTCCCTGCCGGATCGTGCCTGTCATAGCCGAGGTGATCGGTGATCTCGCCCTCGAGCGCGGACTCCAGCAGCCGCTTCGTCAGCTGCTGGAGCAGCCCGCCCTCGCCGGTCAGCTGCAGACCCTCGGCCTGAGCCCGCGAGACCAGCTCGTCAATCAGCCGGTCATCCACCGCCCTCGCCGGCTGCGGCTCGCCCGCCTCGCTGATCTCGGCCTCGGTCACGTTCTCACTGGTCATCGGTGCATCCTCCATGATCGGGAGTTACACCGAACGATTTACAGTCCCCGGATAGGCGCGACACACGCAGGGGCCCGGCCGGAACTCCCGGCCGGGCCCCTGCCCCACGCGCGTTCACATCGACCAGAAAGACGGTATTCCGCACATGCAGCAGCTTCCTGACCTCGGCAAGAACACACTCGACAAGCCTGACCGCTGGGCCAAGTTCCGAGGACTCACCTGGTGGCAGCTGGTGCTCTCCCTCGCACCGATCCTCCTGCTGCCCATCGGCGGGGCGATAGGCGGAGCCTTCGGCGCAGCGGGCCTCTTCACCAACCTTTCCCTCGCCCGCAAGCCGTTCGGCACACCGCTCAAGGCCCTGGCGATGCTGGGCGTGACCCTCGCCTCCTACCTCGGCTACATCGTCGTGGCGGGTCTCCTCTACAACCTCGTCAACGGCTGACTCCCCGCCAAGGACATCACCGGAGACGTCCTCGACCCGCTCCCCCGACGCCGAATGGGGGCGGGTCTTCGTGATGCGGGTCGCCAGGGAGTCCCGGTGCCGCGATGGCGGGTGCGGTATTGCCCGATGCCGAGCTCGGAATCCCACAGGACCCGTCGGAGCTCAACAAGGAAGAGGCCCAAGCGTCGCCCAAGAGCCAGAGCCGCACTGGCGGCGTCAGCGCGGCGCAGGAGCTGGCCCGGCTGCGAGCTGAGAACGCCCGCTGCTGAAGGGCGAGCAGCAGTGGCGGCTGGAGCGCGAGCGCCAGGCCGAGGAGAAGCAGACGGTGAGCGAGATCCGCTCCACCCACGCCGAACACCTGGGCGCCCATGGTGCCGCGCGTGTTCATGCCGAGCTGCGGGCGAGAGGGCGCCGGATCAACCGCAAGTGGGTCACCTGCGGAAGAGGAAGCGGACCACGATCGCGGACAGGACCGCGGCTCCCGCGCCGGGGGGGCACGGTCACGGGGGCTGCGCCGACGGTCTGGAGCAGGGCCTCCGCGTACGTCTCGGCCCGCACGTAGCGGACGCGGTCGCCGGGCTCGGCCGTGCGGTGGCGCATGGCGGAGAGGGGCAGGTGTGCCTTGGCGCGGTGGAAGCGGCGGCGGCGGAACACCGAGCGGGCCTCGATCATCACGACCGGTGCGTCGGCGGCGGGGCCTTGTTCGCCCGCCGCCGGGAAATGGGGACCGAGCCCGTCCCCGAACAGCCGGTGCCCGTCGGGCACGGGACCCCTTCCGCAGGATGCCGGGCCTCCACCCGTGCCGGAAGGGCCGTGGCGCCGCCGCGCGGGGCACGGGTTCGGCTGGATGGGCTGTCGGCGCGCCCCGCTGCCGCGCCGGGCCGGTGGGGGTGGTCAGCCCGTGGGAGGGCGCGGCTCGGTCGGCGGAGCTCGTCAGCCGGCCGCCCAGCGGGTGGTCAGGGTGCTGATCGATGCCGCGGTGCGGTCGAGGCCCGTGTCTTCCCCTCGGACGGCCTTGCTCAGTTCGAGGTGGAGGAAGCGGACGTCGTCGCCGGCCGCGGCCTGTCCCTGTTCGTTCTCCGTCCCCGACAGCCGGCAGCGCTCGGTGTACGCCGGGCACACCCTCAGCCCGTCGGAGCGCAGCGCCGTGACCAGTTGTCTGGCGTCGGCCGTGGCCTTGTCCCCGGCTCCGGTGGACACCACCGCGTCGCGGCCCGGGAAGGACTCGTTGGCGAATCCGTGGAGCTGGATGCCCGGCAGGTTCCGCCGCATCAGCTCGTCGACCACGCCGTGGAAGACGGAGTCCGAGCGGTGGGCCATGTCCGCCGCCCCGTCCACGTCCGCGTTGCGGTGGGCTCCGGCCAGTACCAGGACGCCGCCCGGCGCCGCTCGCAGCACCCGTGCGCCGAGGAGCTCGGTACGGGCGTCGGCGATGGGGTGCGGAACCTGCACCGACCAGCGCGGGGGGTGGCCGAGGTCCACGTAGACCCGGCCCCAGCCGCGGCCCGCGCGGCCTGATGCGGCGTTCCCGTCGGCGACCTCCGCGTAGCGGCGTCCGGTGGCGGAGTCCGTCACGGTGTCGAGCGTGTAGCCGACCGTGGCCAGCTCGGCGCGGGCGGCGTCCTGGTCCCCGTCGAGGAGGAGGGCCACGCCCCGGGTGAGGGTCTTGCGCTCATCGGTCGTGGGGACGCGGTAGCCGCCGCGTTCGCCGAAGCCGGCCGTGAAGCGGCCGATGCGCTGCACGAGGTCGTGGTCGGCGGGCGACGTCCCTGCCGGGGACGGCGCCACCGACGGGGCGGGCGGCGTGCTCTGCGGCCGCTCCGGGCTCTTGACGAAAACGACCAAACCCACCGTTATCAGGACGACAATTACGGACAGTAGTGCAATTGTTATCCGGTTGGGCCATGGAACGTTCATAGGTATATAAAAATATCTCAGTGGCGCATTGCGTCCGCGCACCGGCCCGGGAGCCTGCCTCGCTCCGCCTGGCGCGCGACCGCCACGAACCTCGTGCCGAAGCGGCTCCAGGACAGAACGAAAAGGAGCGCGTGTTGGCTACGGCGCGATCGAGGCGGCGGCGCCGTGCCCGTCGCAGGTCGGACATGTCACTTTTGGGCGGCATACGTCCGCCCATTGCGGCTCTCTCGATGCTGCTGTTGACCCTCGCCGGACTGACCGCCTTCCAGCTCGGCCGCATCGACAAGGGAGCCGTCGCACCCGCCGTCCTCACCTCCCAGCAGTACTTCGCCGAGGACGGCGCCATCGCCCTGCGCGCCTCCCTCGACGAGTCCATCACCGACATCAGCCGCACCGCCTCCCTCGTCGGGGCCGGTGAACCCGTCTCGCCGGACTCGGTGCTCGACCGGCTGGGCAGCGTCTACCAGAAGTGGCGCGGCACGGCCGTGATCGAGATCAAGTCCGGGCGGCTGGAGGCACAGCGCGGGGAGAACCTTCCCCTCACCGCCCTCGACCTGGGCACCCTCAACGGTCCCGACGGCCTCGCCCCCAGGATGGTCAGGGTGGAGACCGGCGAGGTCCGTCTCCTCACCCTCGGCCTGCTGTCCTGGCCGGGCCGCCCGCAACAGCTCATCGTCGCCTCCAGCAGCCTGAAGGTGCCCGGCGTCAGCCTGGGCAAGGGGCGGGCGATCGCCGTCCTCGACGCTTCGGGCCAGGTTCTGGGAAGCAGCGGAGTCGGCGGCTCGGAGCGGGAGCGCAAGCAGCTCGCGGCCTTCGCCGCGACGACCGCCAAGAAGGCGAAGCAGCATCCGCTCCAGTCCAAGGAGCCCGGCTCCGGCGGCTTCCCCGGCGTGAGCGGCAGCCTGCTCGGCGACGCGGCGGACGGCCGCCGTGCGGTCGCCGGCTACGCGAAGCTGTCCGGTCCGACCCCCGGGGTGGCCACGGACGCGTCCGCCCTCGGCCTGACCGTCGTCTCGTTCGTCGGTGCCACCGAGCAGCGCTCCGCCGTGGGCGACTCCTTCTTCTGGCTCGCCGCCGCCGGCGCCCTGCTGGCCCTCGGCGCCCTCGCCGTGTCGCTGCTCGTCGTCACCGTGCAGCGCCCGCTCCTGCACCTGTTCCTGGAAAGCCGCCGGATCGGCCGCGGCGACCTCAACCGTCCGGTCACCCTCCCCAAGTACGGCGAGGCCGCCAGGATCGGCGCCGCCCTGGACCGGCTGCGCCGGCAGCTGCTCGGCGACACCGACGCACACACCGACGGCCCGCAGCCGGGACGCCGCGGCAGGATCGGCATGCGGGCCCTGGTCGCCGCCTGCGCGGCCCTCCTGCTGCTGTGGTCCGCACCCCTGCTGCTGACGCTCAACCGCGCGGGGACCTCCGTGAAGGTGCCCCAGACCATCGTCGACGACCAGCGGGAACGCACCAGCACCATCGCCGACCGGGTCCGCCGGGCCCTCAACGAAGGGCACGCCGACCTCACCTCCGTCGCCTCGCTCCTCACGCCGAAGGCGTCCCCCGACGAACTGACGTCCGTCCTGGAGCGCACGCGCCGCGAGCACACGCGCTACGAGTCGCTCTACGTGCTGAAGGCCGACGGCACCGTCCTCGCCCGGGCCGGCGGCAAGCCCCACCACAACGGTCCCCGGACGGGCTCCCCCCAGGCCCTGACGGTGACGAACAACGGCAACGAGCCGCTGATCACCGAGTACGCCGAGGCGCCGGCGCTGGGCGGTGCGGCCGTGGTCGGCGAGCTGCGCATCGACTTCATCAACGCGCTCCTCAAGCGTCCCGGGATGGGAGAGGTCCGGGTGGTCGACTCCAAGCACCGCGTGGTCGGCTCCAGCAACGGCTACCGCGCCTTCACCGATCTCGCGGACGCCGAACTCACCTCCCTCGTCAAGAGCGCCAACGAGAAGTCCGGCAAGGGGCCCGGCCCCCGCAGCAGCGTCCTGCGCCACGGCGGGATCCACATCGCCGCCGCCGCGCCCCTGACCGGGGGCGGTGTCGCCCAGCCCCTGGGATGGACGGTCGTCAGCCTCCAGCAGGCCAAGGGCCTGGAGATCGCCGCCTTCACGGCACATAACCGCACCGTGCTGGCGGGGCTGCTCGGGCTCACGGGCGCGGTGGCCTGTCTGGGCTGGCTCCACATCATCGTGGTCCGGCCGCTCCGCACGCTCGCCGACCGCGCCGAGGCGCTCGCCGACGGCGACCGCCGCACCGTCCTGTACCCGACCCACCACGACGAGGTCGGCGCCGTCACGCGCAGCCTCGAAACCATCCGCCAGCGGCTGCTGGAGCAGCGCAAGCGGGACGCCGGCGCCGACGCGGGACCCGCCCCCAGCCGTGCGGCCACGGCCGGAAGGAACTGATCCACCTTGCTCTTCCTCTACTGCGTGCTGCTCGTCTGCTGCCTGGGCATGCTGGTCGCCGGCATCGTCGAGCAGCGCCGGCACTTCGCGAACCTGGACCGGATACCCCACCGGGTCCTCGTCAACGGGATCCGCGGCAAGAGCTCCATCACACGGCTCTGCGCGGGAGCGCTGCGCGGCGGCGGGCTGCGCACGGTCGCCAAGACGACCGGCACCGCCGCCCGGTTCATCCACCCGGACGCCACCGAGGAGCCCGTCTACCGCAAGTTCGGCATCGCCAACGTGGTCGAGCAGATCGGCATCGTCCGGCGCGCCGCCGCCTACCAGCCGGACGCGCTGGTCATGGAGTGCATGGCCGTGATGCCGGCCCTCCAGGAGATCAACCAGTCCAAGCTGATCCAGTCCACCATCGGCGTCCTCTGCAACGTCCGCGAGGACCACGTGGCCGAGATGGGCCCCACGCTCGACGACATCGGGCGTTCGCTGTCACGGTCCATGCCGCACGGCGGGATCTGCGTCACCGCGGAGAAGGACCGCTTCCACGTCCTGCAGGAGGAGGCGGACGCCCGCGACTGCAAGCTCGTCTACGCCGACCCCGACACGGTCAGCGACGAGGAGCTGCGCGGGTTCAGCTGGTTCACCTTCAAGGAGAACGTGGCCATCGCGCTCACCGTCGCCGAGCTGCTCGGAGTCGACCGCCAGACCGCGCTGCAGGGCATGTACGACGCCCCGCCGGACCCGGGCGTGCTGTCCGTCGAGCGGTACCTCGCGCCCGGCGGCAAGCGGCTGCGGTTCGCCAACGTGTTCGCCGCCAACGACCCCGAGTCCACGCTGATGAACATCAACCAGCTCCTCGACCTGGGTGCCATCGAACGTCCGCTGAACGTGGTGATCAACTGTCGGCCGGACCGCGTCGAGCGCAACGGCCAGATGGGGCAGATCGTGCCCGACCTGAAGCCCGACAAGGTCTTCGTGATCGGTCACCCCGCCAAGAGCGCCATCGACGCGATCCCCGCCGAATGGCGCTCCCGCGCCGTCGACCTCGGCGGGGACCAGCGCGACGGCGAGGAGTTCATGCTCGAACTGCTCGGCCACCTCGGCGAGAGCTCCTCACTGGTGGCCATCGGCAACATCCACGGCCAGGGCGAGGTCCTCCTGGAACACCTCGCGGAACTCCCCGGCTTCGAGGAGGACCCCGAGCCCCTCCCCGAGGGACCGCCGCAGACCCCCGTCCCCCCGCAGTACGTCCCGCACCTCGACCCGTACGCGGACCTCACGGCCGCGCAGGAGGCGCGCTACGCACAGCCTCCGGTGCCGGCGCAGTACGGCGACGGACAGCCGTACGGCCACCCGGCGCCGTACCCGCAGCCCCACCCCGGCGGGCAGCAGCCCGCGGGAGCGCCCTACGGGTACGGCACGCCGTACCCCGGGGGCGAGCAGTCCTGGCCGGCCGACCAGCAGCCCCACGCGCTCCAGCCGCCGTACCCGAACGCGTACGACCAGCAGCCGTACCCACCGCAGCAGCACTACCCAGGAGAACCCCGTTGATCCCCGCAGTCCTCACTCCCGAGATAGCCGCGATCGGCATCGCACTGGGCCTGCTGTTCTCCCTCCTGTGCTACCTGACCACGAACCTCTCCCCCGGCGGCATGATCACCCCGGGATGGCTCGCCCTCACCCTGATCGAGGACCTCCAGCGGGCGGCCCTCGTGGTCGGCATCACCGCGCTGACGTACGCGCTCACGCTCGTCACGCAGAAGTTCGTCATCCTCTACGGCAAGCGGCTGTTCGCGGCCGTCGTCCTGATCGGCGTGCTCCTGCAGGCCACGGTGGTCATCGTGCTGCAGATGAAGTTCCCCCTCCTCTACGCCAACCAGACCCTCGGCTTCATCGTCCCCGGGCTGGTCGCCTACCAGCTGGTGCGCCAGCCCAAGGGCGCGACCCTCCTCGCCACGGGGTCCGCGACGCTCATGACGTACGTCGTTCTGACCTCGGGCATCCTGCTCGGTTTCATGCCGCACTCCTGACGCGGCAGCGCCCGACCGCCCACCATCCGCCGCCCCACCGTCCACCGCCCCGCCCGGAGCCCCGATGACCGCCGGATCCACCCGCCGCGCCCGCCGCACCCGCCGCCCCCTCCACGCCGCCCTGGTCGCAGGCCTGGTGGTCACCAGCGCTTACTGCACCTACGCCCTGCGCAAGGAGGAGCAGGCCCAGGCTCCCGCGGCGCTGCGCGTGACCGACCAGACGGTCAAGGGCGGGGCGAAGGCCGGCCAGGACGGCGGTCAGAAATGGGAGCGGCTGCAGAACCCGCAGCGCTCCGTGCTGCGCGGCGGGAACGGCGCCATCCTCGGCACGTTCACCGACGGCGCCCGCACCGCGACGCTCACGGGCAAGAAGCGCACCTTCGCCGAGCCGTCCACCACGCAGTCCCAGGTCATCACCGACACCTGGGTCCGCCTCCTGCCGGAGCCCTGGCGTCCCGGTGCGGAGAACGAGCGGTGGTTCCAGGACTGGTTCAAGAAGTACTACGGCAGTGAGGAGGACGACCTCTTCGCGATCGCCTTCCAGTACGGCGACCAGGCACCGGTGAAGAAGGACGCGGCGGGGGTCCCGTACGCGGGCGACGCCGCCTTCGGGCCGATCAACCCGAACGGCTCCGTGGGCAACGACCTGCGCCTGGAGCAGTCCGACTTCTACGACTACCTGGGCATTCCCTACACCTTCCGGGACGGGACGACCATGCAGCCCGAGAAGCCCAAGTACCGCGCCATCGACTGCTCCGGGTTCGTCCGCACCGTCTTCGGCTACCGCAGCCGCTTCCCCCTGGCGGCGACCGACGCCGGGGGCTCGGGGCTGCCCCGCACCGCGAACGGCATGGCCCGTTCGAAGACCGGAGTGGACGTCCTTCCCCTCAAGGGCGTCGCCGCCAAGGACAGGCCCGCCTCCATCGATGTGCTCCAGCCCGGCGACCTGCTGTTCTTCAAGCTGGACGCGCGCACCGCCGACCGGCTGGACCACACCGGCATGTTCCTCGGCAACGACACCGAGGGCCACAAGATCTTCATCTCCAGCCGCGAAGAGGCCAACGGCCCCACCATCGGCGACAAGGGCGGAGCCTCCCGCCTCGACGGCAACGGCTACTACGCCGCCACCCTCCGCAGCGCCAAACGCCTCTGAGCCGCGAAGCCCGGTCGGCCGGCGGGCACCGGCCGGATCAGGCGGTCGTGGCTCTTGCCGTCGCCCTCGGGGGCCGGCGAGGCATGCTCGCCCGGGGGTGGCGGGCACGGCAACATGGTGTTCACCGGACCGCGTCCCCCGGGGTAACAACCGCTTCCTAGCGTGGCCGACCTCAGCGCAGCGCTGGCGCCGATCCCCCCGGGAGGCTTCGCAATGAGCACCACCGAGTCACCCCAGGCCGTGCCGGACGCGGCGCAGGCCGCTCCCGGCCAGGCGGTCCGGGAGACGCTGGAGGACTACACCCTCCGTTTCGCGCCCCGCGGTTACCGCCGCTGGACGCCCATGGTCGTGGCCACCACGGCCCTCGGCGGCATCGCCTACATGGCCGACTTCTCCATCGGCGCCGGCATCGGCCTGGCCCACGGCACCGGCAACGCCCTCGTGGCCATCGCCGTCGCCGCGGTCGTCATCTTCGTCACCGGCTTCCCCCTGGCCTACTACGGCGCGCGCTACAACATCGACCTCGACCTCATCACCCGCGGCTCCGGCTTCGGGTACTACGGTTCGGTCCTCACCAGCGTCATCTTCGCCAGCTTCACCTTCATCTTCTTCGCCCTCGAGGGCTCGATCATGGCCCAGGGCCTCAAGCTCGGCCTCGGACTGCCGCTGTGGCTCGGCTACGCCGTCTCCACCCTGATGGTGATCCCGCTGGTCGTATACGGCATGAAGGCGCTCAGCCGGCTCCAGGTGTGGACCACCCCGATCTGGCTGCTGCTCATGGTCGGCCCGCTGGTCTACCTGGTCGCCGAGGACCCCGGCACGGTCGGCCGGTTCCTGTCCTACGCCGGTACGGACGGCGACGGCGCCGTCAACGCCGCCTCCGTCATGCTCGGAGCGGGCGTGTGCCTGTCCCTGATCGCGCAGATCGGCGAACAGATCGACTACCTGCGCTTCATGCCGCCCAGGACCGAGGCGAACAGGCGCGCCTGGTGGACGGCTGTGGTCCTGGCCGGCCCCGGGTGGGTGCTGCTCGGCGCGCTCAAGCAGGCCATCGGCGTCTTCCTCGCCGTATACGTCCTCGCCGAGGCCGGACCGGCCGCCGCGCCCGAGCCCATCCGGCAGTTCCGCGGCGCCTTCGAGGCGATGATGCCGTCCTGGGCGGTCGTCCCGCTGGCCGTGGTCCTGGTGGTCATCAGCCAGATCAAGATCAATGTGACCAACGCCTACTCCGGCTCGCTGGCCTGGACGAACGCCTTCACCCGCGTCACCCGGCACTACCCCGGCCGCATGGTCTTCGTCCTGGTCAACCTCGCCTTCGCGCTCGCCCTGATGGAAGCCGACATGTTCAGCTTCCTGAGCGACGTCCTGGGCTTCTACTCGAACTGCGCGATCGCCTGGGTGGTCACCGTCGCCACCGACATCGGCGTCAACAAGTACGTGCTGAGGCTGTCCCCGCTCCGGCCGGAGTTCCGCCGGGGCATGCTGTACGCGGTCAATCCGGTCGGCGTCGTGTCCTTCGTCTCCGCCTCCGGCCTGTCGATCGCCCTGTACTTCCACCTCTTCGGCGACAGCCTCCAGCCGTACTCACCCGTGGCCGCGGCCGTCATCGCCTTCGTCCTGACCCCGCTGACGGCGGTCGTCACCAAGGGCCGCTACTACCTGCGCCGAGCCGACGACGGCATCGCCGAGCCACTGCTGGACACCGAAGGCAACCCGAGCGGGGTCACCCTCGACTGCCACGTCTGCCACCAGCCCTACGAACGCCCCGACCTCGCGGCCTGCGTCGCCCATGCCGCGGTCGTCTGCTCCCTGTGCCTGAGCACCGACAAGACCGGCGAGCACGTCCTGCCGGCCTCCGTGTAGAGCGGGCCCGTGGGGCAGCCGCGGACGCGGCTGCCCCGGCCCGCGCGCCACACCGGTTCGTGGGCGGGGTGTGCCGGGTTCGCCGGTCGGCCCCGCGTCGGCCCGTGCCGGGCGGGAGGCGTGTCAGTTGCCGCCCGCGCTGGTCGTGGCCGGCTCCTGGGATGGTTCGAGGGCCGAGATCTCCTCGAGGGACAGGTGCAGGGCCTCGTGGAGGAAGCGGGCGATCGTCCAGTGCGGCAGGATCCCCTCGTCCATCGGGCCGAACTCCTCGCAGTAGAGGGGGATCCAGCGCAACGCTTCCTCGACGGCCCGCTCCCGGCCGGGGTCGGCCTGGTAGTCCTCGTAGCCGATGCTGCGGTGGTGGACGAAGAAGCCCCCCGGGAGGCGTTCCTCGCACAGCGCCCGGTACTCGCGGGTCTGGAGGATGAGGAAGTGCCAGATCTCGTCGATGTCCTGCTCCACCGGGAGGAAGAGCCCGCCCAGGCGGTCCGGGTGGGCGGAGACCAGGTAGAGGTAGCGCATGCATTCCAGTACCTGGCGTTCGGCGTACGGACGGGGTGCGCCGGTGCGGCGTTGCGCGTGACGGACCGCTTCCTCGTGCAGGGGATCGCCGAGCAGGGCGCGCAGCGCCGCGGGCGGTGTGCGGGGGCTCATGCGGCTCCTCCTCGGGGGTCCGCGGCCGGGGGCTCCCGGTCGTCGGCGGCCGCGAGCCAGGCGTACTTGCCCGACGCGCCGATCGGCAGGTGGGCGGTGTGCTCGGTGGTGCAGGGCCGCCCGGTGAGGGCGGTGACCGCGGCGGCGAGCGCGGCGTCCCGGCCTTCGGCGGGCGGGCGCCCGTCGAAGGTGGTGTAGCGCAGTCGTGCCGTCGAGCCGGAGCCGTCCTGCGTCTCCAGGCGGTAGAGGAAGACCTCCGGTGCGGCCCCGGCCACGCGGTCGTCGAGGTCGGCCTGGGCCACCGGCCCGTGCGGGGTCTGCAGCAGTTCCTTCTCGCGCCCGCAGAACGCGACGACCTTCGCCGGGTCGGCGCTTCCGTCCGAGGTGCGTACGCAGTCGCCCGAGCGATAGCGCACCAGCGGCATGTACGGGTTGCGGATGCTGGTGACGATCAGGCTGTGGATGCCGCTGCCGGGGGCCACGGGGACCAGCTCGACGCCCATGCGGTCCAGGTACGGGTGGTAGCGGCCGTTCCAGTCGCTGTAGTAGAGGTACCCCAGCTCGGTGCTGCCGAAGAGGTCGATCACGGGTACGCCGAACCGCCGGGTGAGGTAGCGGCGGACGTTGGCCGGGGTGTACTCGTACGCGGTGACGATGCTGGCCGGCTGGGGGAAGACCGCCGGGCCCCACAGGCCGAACTCCTCGGCCCGGCGCACCAGGTGGGCGAGGTGGTAGCCGGAGCAGTCCAGGTGGTAGGCGCCTTCGGGGTGTGCCGCGGATATCTCGCGGATCTCGGCCAGCATGCGCTCGACGTCGGCCCGGTCCCACTGTCCCGGGTCCAAGCGCAGGTTGAGGTACAGGGTGCGTTCGTCGAGCCGGCGGTCCTCCAGCGTCGGGGCGGCGGCCGGCTCGGTGCCGTCGCGGCGGGCGTTGACGCGCGCCACGTGCTCGGTGGCGAGCACGGTGGTCAGCGAGACCCGCCGGCAGCCGGCCGCCCAGGTCTTCGCCAGGTCCGGGTGCTCGCTCCACAGCCGGTAGTAGGAGCGCAGGAGGAAGTACGGGGGCCGGATGAGCTGCATCCGGGCGTGGTGGGTGCCGGTCGACCAGACGTACTCGGCTTCGCCGGCGGCCAGTGCGGCGGCCAGGCGCGGGGTCATCCAGTTGTCCGGGAAACCCCGGGCTATCTCGGGCTTCTCCAGGATGGGGAACGCGTCCCGGTCGAGCGCGGGGCGGTAGACGGGGATGTCCCGGACGCAGTCGAGGACGTCGGCGGCCCGCAGGCCGTCCGACTGGGGGATGCCGGTCGGGGTGGTTGTGCCGTCCATGGCCACTTTCCGTAGCGGGGCAGGGGGTTGGTTCCGCCCGGGGCGGGGCCTTCGCGGCGGGCGGAGGGGGAACGTGGTCCCGTCTCCGCCGCGCCTGCGGAGGCCCGGCGCCCCGGGCGGTCGGGCCTGAGCGGGTGCGTCAGGATATGCAGCCGCTCTTGCCGGCGAGGCTGATGCAGCCCTCCTTGGGCGAGGCGCTGATGCAGCCGTCCTTCGCGGCCTGGGCCGAGTTGGCCTCGACCCAGCGGCTCCAGACGTCGTCCTGCGTCATGGTGCGGATGAGCTTCTCCACGGCGATTCCTCCATTGGTGGGATCAGTGCGGCATCGATGTTTTCCGCCGCCCCTTGAAGGTAAAGAGAACGCCAAGGGAGGGTCAATGAAAAACCAAGAGATGGCGCGTATTCGCAGGACGAGGGCCGAAACCGTCGCGGCGGGTGGAGGCAGCCCGCCGGGAGGGACGGACCGGTGCTCAGGGCCTCGCCGCCGGTACCCCGATGACGGCCCCGCGCTGCTGTGCCCAGCCCTCCAGGGTGGTGCGGCAGGCGTGGTCCAGGTGGCGGAGCCCGGAGAGGTCGAGCTCCACGGGATGCCCGCCAGGCAGCGCTTCGAGGGTTTCGAGCATCCGGGGCAGCCTGAGGAAGGTGGCGGAACCGCTGAGGGTGACGAGGAACCGGCCGTCCGTCGTCTCGTGCACGTCGAGGTGGACGTGCGAGGTCTCCCAGGCGCTCTTGGCCACCGCCAGGGCGATGCCGAGCAGGACACCCTCGAACATGTTCGTCACGATGATGGCGATCGCCGTGGCGGCCAGGACGAGGGCCTCGCCGCGATGGGAGCGCCACAGCGGGAGCAGGTCCTTGACGGGGATGAGCTTGCAACCCGCGTGGACGAGGACGCCGGCGAGGGCGGCCAGGGGGATCACGCCGATCGCGGCCGGCAGGAGGGCGGCGAAGAGCACCAGCCACAGCCCGTGCAGGACGCGGGAGAGCTTCGTCCGGGCTCCGGCCTGGACGTTGGCCGCGCTGCGCACGATGACGGCGGTCAGGGGCAGGGCACCGAGCACGCCGCAGAGGGCGTTGCCCGCGCCCTGCGCCATCAGCTCCTTGTCGAAATCGGTCCGCGGGCCGTCGTGCATGCGGTCCACGGCGGCGGCGCTGAAGAGGCTCTCGGCCGAGGCGATCAGGGCGAAGGCGATGACCGTGCCGACGGCGGCGAGGCTGCCCAGGGCGGCGAAGTCCGACAGTCCCGGCGGCTGGACGGCGTCGAGGAGCCCCCGCACCTCGACGCGGGGGACCGACCAGCCCGCCAGGGCGGTGACCGCGGTCGCGAGCGCGACCGCGGCCAGCGGGGCGGGCACCGCCCGGGCCTTGGCCGGGAGTCTCTTCCACAGGACGAGGACGGCGATGGTGGCCGCGCCGACGGCGAAGGACGTCAGGACCGCGGTGGAGGAGGCGATCTCGGCGGCCAGCCGCGGAATTCCCGCGATCTTGCCGAGTCCGGAGCGGGGCTGCTCGACGCCGGCCATGGTGTAGAGCTGTCCGAAGATCAGGACGAGTCCGATACCGGCGAGCATGCCCTGGACGACCGCCACCGTGATCGCACGGAAGAACCGGCCGAAGCGCATTGCTCCCATGGCGAGTTGGGCCAGTCCGGCGAGAAGGACGACGGCTCCCAGGACTCCGAGGCCGAATTCCTGCACGGCTTCGAAGACCAGCACCGTCAGGCCTGCGGCCGGGCCGCTGACCTGGAGGCTGCTGCCGGGCAGGCAGCCGACGACGAGACCGCCGACGATCCCGGTGACCAGTCCGAGTTCGGCGGGTACCCCGGAGGCCACGGCGACCCCGACGCACAGGGGCAGGGCGACCAGGAAGACGACGAGGGAGGCCAGCAGGTCTCGTCGCAGGTGGGCGGGGTTCTTGAGGACGGAGAACATCAGTGGACTTCCTCGCACGGCGGAAGCGGAAGGGGAGGGCGGGAAGGGGGCCCGTGGGGAGGGCGGATGACGGTCACAGCGGCCGGAAGGAGGTGGTGGCCGGCTGGTACGCCTGCACGGCACCGGTGTGGACCTCGTAGTACCAGGCGTGCAACGCCAAGGTCCCCGCCTCCACCCGTTCCGCCACGCAGGGGTGCTCGTGCAGCCGCTCCAGCTGGGCGACCGCGTGGCGCTGGACGGCCTCGGCGAGGTCCGGGGAGAGGGGCGCGGTCGTCTCGGGCCGGCCGGCCGCGTGCTCCAGCCAGCCCCGCACTGCGGGCAGGCCGGAGAGGTCTCCGCCGCTGACCAGGGCGTTGACCGCCCCGCAGTGCGAATGCCCGCACACGATGACGTCGCGGACCCCCAGTACCCGTACCGCGTACTCGATGGTGGCCGTTTCGGCCGAGGGACGGCTGCCGCTGTAGGCGGGGACGATGTTGCCCGCCGTCCGCAGCTCGAACAGCTCACCCGGACGGGCGCCGGTGATCAGGGACGGGACCACTCGGGAGTCGGAACAGGTGATGAAGAGGACTTCGGGGCTCTGTCCGGCCTCGAGGGCGTGGAACTCCTGGGCGCGTTCTGCCACGTGGGCCGTGAAGGACCGTGCGTTGTCTACCAGGGACTTCATGGTGGCCTTTCTCCTGCGCTCACGACGGTATGCGGGCGCGGTGTGTTCAGGTCATCAGTCGATGGGGTGGATCGGCGCGCCCCAAGGGCATGACGCCGGTGTTCGCGCGTCACCGCCCACGCCACGAGCCGACGCGGGACGGGACGTACTGGGCGATGCTTGGTGATCCTTTGACCGCCTCACGAACACTTCTTTGCCTGAAGATTACCTGTGAGGCGGGGGGTCGTCACGGTCCAATAACGGCCAATCACCGCACTCCGTAGCACCGGTTGGCGGATTTCCAACGGCCGGGTGTTCGGGTGCGGACGCCCGGCGAGGGAGGTGGCCGACGCGTCATCCCCCACTTCCGGTAGCACCGGACATGCGCCAGGATGTCGCTCCCGTGCCGCCGCGCCCCGTGCCGCCTGCCGCGTACGGAGATATGGAGCAACCGATGGAAAACACCGCCCCCGGCGCCGACCGGGTCGACGCCGTCGTCGTCGGCGCCGGGCTCTCGGGCCTCTACCAGCTGTACCGGCTGCGTGAACTCGGCTTACGCGTAGCGGTCTTCGAGGCCGGCGAGGACATCGGCGGGACCTGGTACTGGAACCGCTATCCCGGCGCACGCTGCGACGTCGAGAGCATGTCGTACTCGTACTCCTTCTCCCCCGAACTGGACCAGGAGTGGGAATGGAGCGAGCGGTACGCGTCCCAGCCGGAGATCCTGCGTTACATCCACCACGTCGCCGACCGCTTCGGCCTGCGCGGCGACGTCACCCTGCGCACCCGCGTCACGCGCGCCGCCTACGACGCCGCCGCCCACACCTGGCGCGTCTCGACCGATACCGGACGCACCGTCACCACCCGTTTCCTCATCCTGGCCTCGGGCTGCATGTCCGTCCCCAAGGACCCCCGCATACCCGGGCTGGACCGCTTCACGGGCGAGGTGCTGCACACCGCCCGCTGGCCGCGCGAGGAGGTCTCCTTCACCGGGAAGCGGGTCGCCGTCGTCGGGACCGGATGCTCCGGGGTCCAGGCCGTTCCCGTGATCGCCGGGCTGGCGGCCGCCCTCACCGTCTTCCAGCGCACCCCGGCCTACGCGCTGCCCGCCCACAACCGCCCGCTGCTCGACGCCGAGACCGCCGAACTCAAGTCCCGGTACCCGCAGTTCCGCCGGGCCCAGCGGCTCTCCCGGGGCGGTACCGTCGTCGAACCGCCTACCGGTTCCGCTCTCGCGGCCGACGAGGCCGAGCGGACGGCCGCCTACGAGGCGGCCTGGGAGTCGGGACTGCTCAGCGGGCTGCTGCGCACGTACACCGACATCCTCACCGACGAGAAGGCCAACGAGACGGTGGCCGAGTTCGTCCGGTCCAAGATCCGGTCGGCCGTCGACGACCCGGAGACGGCCGAGGCGCTCTCCCCCCGCACGTTCCCGTTCGCGACGAAGCGCCCCTGCCTGGACACCGGCTACTACGCCGCCTACAACCTGCCGCACGTGAAGCTGGTGGACCTCCGCGCGACCCCGATCGAGACGATCACGCCCCGGGGGATCCGGACCACGGAGGGGGAACACCCCCTCGACACGATGGTCTTCGCCACCGGCTTCGACGCGCTGACCGGTTCCCAGCTCGCCATCGACATCGTGGGCAGGGCCGAGGTGAGCCTGAGGGAGAAATGGGCGGACGGTCCCCGCAACCACCTCGGGCTCATGACGGCGGGTTTCCCCAACCTCTTCACCGTACTCGGCCCGCTCAGCCCGTCCGTCCTCAGCAACATCGCGGTGTCCCTGGAGCAGCAGGTGGAGTGGATCACCGACTGCATCGCCCATCTGATCCGCAACGGCCTCACGGAGATCGACGCCGCACCGGAGGCGGAGGAGGCCTGGGGCGCCCACGTCGCGGAGCTGGCGGACGGAACGCTGTACCCGGCGGCGGAGTCCTGGTACATGGGGTCCAACGTCCCCGGCAAGCCGCGGGTGTTCCTGGCCTACACCGGCGGGCTGGACCGGTACCGGGCCGCGTGCGCGGCATCGGCCCGAGACGGCTACAGCGGATTCGTCCTGTCCGGCGAGGGCCGCGAACGATGACGGGTTGACGGCCAGGTGCCCGTGGCTGTGGCCGTGCCCGTGGCTGTGGCCGCGGCTGTGGCCCTGACGGCCGAAGCCCGGTCCGGTACCGCGGTGTGCGGTAGCCGGACCGGGCTTCGGCCGGTCGTGCCCATGCCGTGACGGGCTCGCGTCAGTGCGAGGGGCAGGTGGCCTGGGTGACCTTGCCGGCCTTCGCGGTCGACGTCGAGGGGTCCAGCGTCAGGCACTTCCCGGTCCACTGGTTGATGAAGTAGTAGCCGCGCTCCCCGCCGCCGAGGCCGACCGGGATGACGTTCCACAGCTGGCTGCCGGAGAACGACTTCGTCTCACAGGGCCACCAGAAGAGCTGCGTGCCGTCACCGGGCGGCGTGCCGTTGTTGTACGGAACGGTCAGGCAGGTGCCGTTGCCCGCCTTGATCCAGTAGAAGCCCTTGCCGTCGTAGTCCGGCTTGGTGGCGGTCCACTGGTGGCTGCTGGGCACCGGGTCGGCGCAGGCGCGCTGCGTCACGAGGCCGCCGCTGCCGTCGCTGAACTCGTCACCGCGCACCATGCACCGGTTCGAGCCGTAGGTGCTGCGGTACTGCTTCCCGTTGACCAGCCACACCGCCGGGTCCGGCGGATAGACATAGGCGTCCTTGTTGAGCCCTTCGACCACCGACACGGGGTTGACGCCCGCGGTGTCGCTCTTCTCGTAGAAGTTGACGGCGACGAAGTTCGGGGCCCGGCCGGTGACACCGCGGCAGGTCTCGATTCGCTTTTTGAGGTCATTGCCGTTGTCGCCCGCCGCGAGGTCCTGCGGGTTGATCGCGTCCGAGTTGAACTGGTTCATCGTGAACAGCGGGGTCAGGTTGGCCGTCCCCGGCATGGTCTTGGTGTTCAGCGGCAGGCTGTGGTCCCTGACGGCGCAGCCCGACGGGGCGTTGCCCGTGCCGTAGCCGTACTTGTTCTCCACCGTGTGCGACCAGGTGTTCATCAGGGTTCCGGAGCCGACGGCCACGTCGTCCCAGCTGTCCTGGAAGATCACCAGGCGCTGGTTGTCGGCGACCATGTCGCGCAGGCGCGGCCAGTTGTTGCTGAAGATGCCGTACTTGTTCTGGTTGAACAGCATCTTGCCGGCGCCCTTGGCGTCCAGCATGGTGGTGAGGTCCCTGCTGAGCGTCTCCCGGCTGGCGTAGTTCTCCAGGAAGACCGTCACCACCTCCTGCGGGTTCTTCTGGAGGAAGTTGACGATGGTCAGCACCGCGGACTTGAAGTCCTCGTAGCAGGTGACCCGACTGGTGTGGCAGAGCCCGACGGGGCCGGAGCCGTTGGGGTCGTAGGTGTCGAGCATGAGTCCGCGCACCCCGCCTTCGAGCTGCTGCTTGATGCTCTGCGACTGGTTCGGCGGGAGCGGCATCTGCGACCAGTCGTCCGCGAACGCGTTGTGCGAGGTCACCCAGGACCACTGGTCGTAGCGCGCGTAGCCGTACTTGCCGGTGTCCGCGGCGGCGGCGCCGGTCGGCGCCGTCAGCGCCGAGGCCAGGACGAGGAGCGGGAGCACCGGCAGCGCGAACAGGCGCAGCAGGCGGGTACGGCGGCCGGTGCCCGGGCGGGGCACGGCAGCAGTGGTTCTCATGGTGGATTTTCCCCTGGTGGAAAGCGGGTGCCTGCATGCGCGGGCGCGGTGCGGAGGCGGCCGGGAGTCTGGAAGTTCCCTCTCTGGTCCGCCGCACGCCCGCACGTGGGGCTGGCGGTGGACAGGCCCGGCGGGGTGGGCCGCCGTCCGGGTCGTCCTCAGCCAATCGCGCCGGGGCGGAGTGGACCAGGAAATTCCACCCGCAGAAGTACGACCCGGCGTACTTCTGCCGGTGCGGTCCCGGTGGGCCGGGCTGCGGTACCGGCCGCGCGGAACACGCACCTCACCCTTCCAGGAGTGCCTGGGCGACGTAGCCGCCCGGGCGGATTCCTCCGGGTACGGCGAACAGTGCGGACGTCTCGTGGACCAGGTAGCGGGAGAGGGCGTCGCCCCGGGAGAGGCGCTGCTGGACGGGGATGAAGCCGGTGCGGGGGTCGGGCTGCCAGGCCAGGAAGAGCAGCCCCGCGTCCGGGGTGCCGTCCGGGCGCGGGCCGTCGTGGTACGACCAGCTGCGCCGGACCAGGGTGGCGCCGTTGTTGGTGGTGGGGGCGGCGAGGCGGATGTGGGCGTTGGTGGCGATGACCGGGATCCCGTCGGGGCGGGCGGCGGCGAGGTCGACGGGGGTGTGCTCGGTGCCGCCGGTCAGGGGGGCGCCGTCGGCGGCGCGGCGGCCGAGGGCCTGTTCGCGGTGGCCGGGCGGCAGGGTGTCCCAGTGGTCGAGGAGCATGCGGATGCGCCGGATCACCACGTAGGAGCCGCCCGCGAGCCATTCCGGCGCGTCCGGCGCCGTCACCAGGGCCTTGGCGGGGTCCGGGTTGTTGGTTCCGTCGATCTGGCCCATCAGGTTGCGGCGGCCGTCGGCGGCGGTGAACCCGGTCATGGTCCAGCGAAGCCCGGCCTCGCCGTGGGCCAGGCGTTGCAGGGTCCGCAGGACGTGGGCGGCGACGAAGGCGTCGTCGACGCCGATCTGGACGAACAGGTCGCCGTCGCCGCGGGCGGGGTCGAGCCGGTCCTCGCCGAAGGCGGGCAGCGGAGCCAGGGCGGCGGGGCGGGTGGCGGTCAGGCCCGTGCGGTCGAAGAAGCTCGGGCCCAGGCCGAAGGTGAGGGTGAGGCGGGCCGGTGCGGTGCCGGTCAGGGCCCCGGTATCGGCGGCGCGGGAGCCGGGCGGCTCCAGCTCGGGGGGAACCGCCTCCCCCCGTACGAGGTGCTCGGCGGCGGAGGTCCAGCGCAGCAGCAGGGCCGCCGCCCGGCCCCGGTCCGTACGGGCCCCGAAGTCGAAGGCGGCCAGGCGGACGTGCTGCTGGCGGGGCGTCAGGATCCCGGCCTGCTGGGGACCGTGGAACGGGATGGCGGCCGAGGTGCCGGCCCGATCCTCGTCGCGGAGGGCCACCGCGGCGGCGCCTCCCCCGGCCAGGACGGTCAGGCCGCCGGCGGTGAGCAGGGAGCGCCGGGAGACCCTGCGGCGGGGGCCGTCAGGGGGTGGCTCCGGCGGTGCCGGTGAGGCTCCGGGGCCGGGTACCTGCGGCACGGTGGCGGGTACCGGCGGGAGGCCCGCCGGCTCGGACTCCGCCGGGCGCTCGTCAGCGTCCGGCACCGGAGGCTCCGTCGACGGCGGCGTCCACCGTGCCCACCCACAGCTGGTTCAGCTCCGAGACGTACCGGCCGCCCTTGGTGTCCTGCGGGACCACCAGCTGCGGGCCGGCGGCGTCGTCGAAGGGCTTTCCGTCTTCCGAAACGGCCAGCAGGATCTGGGACTTGGCGAAGCCGGGATCCAGTTCCGCCCAGGCGAACACGGCCCGGTAGTCACCGCCGCCGGTCGCCGCGACCATCCCGTGCAGCTGCCCGTTCTTCTTCGAGGCGTCGAAGCGCGGCTGCGCGTCCTTGAGGACGTCGTACAGCGGGACGCCCTGGTAGGTGTGCTTCTGCTGCCCCTTGGCGCTGGTGTACTCCACCTCCACCGACTGCTGCGGCAGGCCGCGCAGCGTGGCCAGGGTGATGGTGGACGGCTTGTCCACCTGGCCCGCCACCCGTACCTCGCCGGGCTTGAGGGCGGGGGCGGGGGACGCGGCCGTCGAGGGGCCGGCCGGTGCGGCGGGCGACGAAGCCGCCGGCGAACCGGTCGCCTTCTCAGGGGTGTTGCCACCACATCCGGCGAGCGCCAGGGCCGCGGACGCGGCAACGACGGGCACCGGCAGACGACGACGGTTCACGAAGGGACTCCCCTCTCGGGCTGAGCGGTCCCGATCCCTGCGGCAACGGGTCGACACTGACCGCGACTGCACGCCCGATCGCCCGACCCAGCTGGCAAATGCACGGAGAAAGATATCGAACAAGCGGCAACTACCCAGGCCTGATTCAGGTTTCCGGAGGAACCCCCAATGCGGAGCACCGCCGTTATGGGAACGCACAGCCGGCGCCGCCGGACGCCGCGACCGCCGCCGGTGCCGGCCACCGGTCACCGCTCGCTCATGGGGACGGCTCGGGTGGCCAGGCGGTGGGTGAGAGCAGGCCGAGGACGTAGGCGCGGGCGACGAGAGCCGTACGGTTCGCGACGCCCAGACGGCGGGCCAGGCGGGTGACGTGGTAGTTGACGCCGTCGCTGCCGAGCGCGACGGTACGGGCGACCGCGGCCGTGGTGGCACCGGCGGCGACCAGGGCCAGGATGCGGGACTCCTGCGCGGTCAGGCGGGGCGGCTCCGTCGCCCCGGCTCCGTGGGTGGTGCGCCGGTCGTCGACGCTCAGAGTGGTCAGCAGGAGGGGCACGGCGCCGCCGGGGTCGCTCACGGGCTCGGCGGTGAGCTGCCCGGTGTACCGCACCCCGCCCGCCGTCCAGTACACGTGGACGGGGTAGCGGGAGCGCCTGCCCTTGGAGAGCGCCTCTTCGAGCCGGGTCAGCTGCGCGTCGTCGGTGGCGGTGAGCAGGTCGAGGAGGTGGCGTCCGGCCAGTCGGCCGGGGGGCTGGTGCCACAGGGCCGCGAGGGCCGGGTTGGCCGCGGTGATCTCGCCTTCGGCGGTGGTGATCGCGATCGGCGTCGGGACGCGGTCGAGGAGGTTCAGGAAGCGGGTGCGCCAGAGGGCGGGGTCCGACTCCGGGTCGGCGGGCGGCGGGAAGGCCGCTTCGGGAGACGGGTCCGGAGGCGGGTCCGGAGGCGATCCAGGAGGCGATTCAGGAGGTTTCACGGCGGGCGGATCCTTCACAGGGCAGGGGGCCGTCGTAGCCCGTTCGGCGGCCGGACGGCGCGGGCTGCGGGTCTGCGTCACTACAAGATCTTGCAGCGGTCCGCGTGGCGCGGCCAGCCGGCGGGCGGAATCGTGGGTTCCCAGTGGTCCGGGGTTCCCCGGCCTCCGTCCCGGGTCGGCACCGTGCGTGCCGCCGCCATTCGCCCGGAAGGTGCCCGTCATGCCCCTCGACCCCGCCATCGCGACGATCCTCGACCAGGTCAACACCTTCACGGCCGCGCCGATCCGCACCACCGACCCGGCCGTGCTGCGTGAGGCGGAGCGGCTGCTGAGGGGTACGGCGGACGGTGCCCCGCCGATCGTGATCGGCTCCGTCGAGGACGCCGCCGTGCCCGGCCCGGCCGGGGACGTTCCCGTACGCGTCTACCGGCCCGCCGGGGAGGGACCCGCCCCGACGGTGGTGTTCTTCCACGGCGGCGGCTGGATCACCGGTGACCTGGACAGCCACGACCTGGTCACCCGGCGGCTGTGTCACGACGTCGGTGCCGTCGTGGTCGCCGTCCACTACCGACGGGCCCCCGAGCACCCCTTCCCGGCCCCGCTCGACGACTGCCTGGCCGTCACCCGCCACATCGCCGCCCACATCGGCGACTACGGCGGCCGCCGCGACCGCCTCGCCGTCGCAGGCGACAGCGCGGGCGCCAACCTCGCCGCCGTCATCGCGCAGACCTTCCGCGACGAGGGGCTCCCGCTCGCCGCCCAGTTCCTCGCGTATCCGCCCACCGACTTCGACGGCGCCTACCCCTCCCGCGCCGAGAACGCCACCGGCTACATGCTCACCGCCGAGAACATCGCCGACATCCAGCACCTCTACGCCGGCGACGACCCGGCCGTCCGCACCAGCCCCCGGGTCTCGCCCCTGCGCGCCGCGCGCCTCACCGGTCTGGCACCGGCGATCGTCGCCACCGCCCGGTACGACCCCCTGCGCGACGAGGGCCAGGCCTACGCCCAGGCCCTCCAGGACGCCGGCGTCGACGTCTTCGTCCGCGACTACGAAGGGCTCATCCACGGCTTCCTCAACATGTTCCCCGTCTCCCCCGCCGCCGACGCCGCCGTCGGCGAGCTCTGCGCCGAACTGCGGGCACGGCTCCGGTAGTCCGGCAGGCCCCCGCCAGGCTCTCCGCCGGAGCGCGCCCTGCGGTAGGGGTGGGGCGCGGCGGACCATCCCCGCAGGCAACGGGGTCGACGCCGGCAGGGGCGGGCGGGGTGGTTTCGGGCACTCCGAGGCGGCCCGGCAACCGGCGCAGCCGCGTGGCGCGGTCGCGATGGAACTCGGTCGCGATGGCGTCGACCTGCGGGCGATCGGGACGGTCAACGCCGTGACCACGGGCCGACCGGGCGAGACGTCACGCATTCGCTGCCCGGTGTGGGCCGGGGTCGGGTCGGAGGACCCGATCATGCCGCCCGCGCAACGGGAGGCGTTCACCCCGGAGATGCAGGCCGCGGGTGCCGACTGGCGCCTCGTGGTCTACGGCGGAGCCCTTCACGCCTTCCACCACCCGCCGGTCGACCACCCCGCCCCTCCCGGGGTCGGCCACCACCCACGGCACGCACAGCGGGCCTGGCGCGACATCGTCGCCCTGCTCACCGAGTGCGTGCCCGTCACTGAATGAGCCGATCGATTTACATAGACTATGAATATAACGATGTTATGGTTCTGGCATGAGTCCTGAAGACGCCGTTCCCGGCGCGTCCGCCGCCATCGGGGCAGCCCTCTACGGGTTGGCCACCAGGGCCGCGAGGCGCCTGCCCCGGGACATGAGCCTGACGTCCGCCGCCACCCTGGCCACCCTTGACCGGACCGGCCCGCGGCGCATCACCGATCTGGCCGCGGTCGAGGGCGTCACCCAGCCAGCGATGACCACCCTGGTCCGGGTGATGGAGGAGTCCGGGCTGGTCGAGCGGCGGGGTGACGCTTCCGACAAGCGGGTCACGCTGGTGTGCCTGACCGAGGCCGGTGCCGCCTATGTCCGGGCCCGGCGTCAGGCGGGCGTCCACGCGTTCGAGCGGTTGATCGGCGGGCTCACCGGCGACGAGGTCGAGGCACTGGTGGCGGCCCTTCCGGCGCTGGAGCATCTGGCGGAGCTGGAGAGCCAGGACCGCGAAGGGCCGACGCGGTGACCGGGCGGCAGCCTGTCGGCGGGGGCTCGGTGGAGGCGATACCGGTGGCGGGTTCCGAGCCGCGGATGCTGGTGCCGGCCCTGATGTTCATCGCTCTGGTCGTGGCGGCGGTCGGCAGTCTCGGGACGCCGCTCATCACCAGCGTGGCGACCTCGTTCCACGTCTCGCTCGGCAGCGCGCAGTGGACGCTGACCGTCGCGCTGCTCAGCGGCGCCGTCGCCACGCCGGTCCTGGGCCGGCTCGGGGCCGGTCCGCACCGGCGGGCCGCGATCCTCGTCACGCTGGCGGTCGTCGTCGCCGGCAGCGCGCTCACCGTGCTGCCGCTGCCGTTCGCGTGGCTGCTGGCGGGCAGGGCGGCCCAGGGTGTCGGGCTCGGGCTGACGGCGCTGTTGATGGGCGTGGCCCGGGACCACCTCCCCGAGGAGCGCGGCGCGGCCGTGATCGCCCTGATCTCGGTGGTCTCGATCATCGGGGCCGGCGTCGGCTACCCGCTGGCCGCGCTGCTCGCCGAGTTCGGCGGGGTGCGGGCCGCCTACGGCCTCGGTCTGGCCGTCACCGCCGCCGCACTTCTGACCGCGTGGCGCTCCATGCCCGAGGCGCCCGAAGGCCGCTCCTCCCGTGTGAACGTGGCGGGCGCGGTCATCCTGGCCGCCGGGCTGCTGCTGGTGCTGTTCCTCGCCGGCGAACGGAGTCTGTGGAGCCGCCACTTGGCCGTGGCGGCGGGTCTCGCCGTCGTCGCGGTGGTGCTGCTGGGCGTCTGGGCCGTCATGGAGCTACGCAGTACGACGCCCCTGGTCGATGTGCGGGCGGTGCGGCACCCGGCGGTCGCCGGGGCGAACCTCGCCATGTTCGTCGGCGGGATCGGCATGTACCTGCTGCTCACGCTCATCACCCGGTACGCGCAGACGCCGCACGGCGCCGGATACGGCTTCGGGCTGACGACCTTCGTCGCCGGGCTGGTCCTCGTCCCGTTCTCGGTGCTGGGGTTCGTCGCCGGCAAGCTGATGCCGCGGATCCGGACCCGGGTCGCCGGCCCGCTGGTCCTGGCCGGCAGTGCCGTCGTGGTCGGCGGCGGGTTCGCCCAGTTCGCGGCGGCCCGGTCAAACCTCGTCGAACTGTTCGCGGCGATGGGCGTGCTCGGCTTCGGCGTCGGTGGCTTCTCGGCCGCGATGCCCGGCGTCATCCTGGCCGTCACCCCCAAGAGCGAGACGTCGAGCGCCATGAGCTTCAACTACGTCGTCCGCAGCGTCGGGTACGCCCTGGGCAGCGCCATCGGCGGTCTGATCCTCGCGGCGGGCACCGGCCCCGGCCGCCTCTTCCCCGACGACAGCGCCTACACCACCGCGGCGCTGGTCGGCATCGGCGCCATGGCGATCACGACGCTGACGAGCCTCGCGCTCGGCCGCCGGCGCCCGTCCGAGACCAATCCGTAAGTCCTGGTCGATTTCGACAGCTTCGAGCAGGCCGTCACGGCGCGCGAGAGTGCGGCCTACCAGCAGGCGTCGGCCATCCTCTCCGACGCCGTCGACCGCGTCTGGGCAGCTGCTCGGGGGGCGGATCTGCAGGCACTGGTCGACATCGGTGCGGCGCGGCTCGATCGGCGGGGCAGCGCCTGCCGGTGTGGTGGTTGCACGGCCTGGCAGAAGGCGTCGATCGTACTTTTGCGGGTGGAACTGCATGGACCGCATCCGTACCCGGTGATCGACTGTGCCTGCCGAAGGAGCGCTGCTCAGCGCCGGCGGACGACCCCACCGCTGCCCCTCGGCACCCCGGCCTGGCCCCCTCTGTGGTCCGGGAATGAACAACGGCGGCGGGCCGGAAGGCCCACTGTCAGCACCGCGTCCCTGCCCGAACCGGGCCGGTGGTCGCACGAAGGAGAGAGTCATGCTGGTCCGAAAGTTCAAGGCAGCCGTGATCGCGGCCGCCGCGCTCGCGAGCGTCGCGGCGGTGGCCACCCCCGCCGAGGCGAGCAACTGCTCGCGCGGAGGCGGCGTCTACATCTGCGAGTACGGCGTGACCAGCTACAAGCTCCCGAACGGTACGAAGCAGGAGTTCATCGTCGGCACCGACCGCGCGGTGTGGACCCGTTGGACCGACTCCGACGGTGACTGGACGGGATGGAGCTCCATGGGCGGACGGGCGTCGAGCACGGCGCGCGCGTACGACTACGACACCAGCGACCCCTGGACCTTCCGGGTGTTCTACTACGACGAGCGCGGCGAGTACTGGGGCCGCAACCGTGACCACGACGGCAACTGGTCCGGGTGGACCCACTACGACCTGCCCCTCAACGGCTGATCACCGAGCCTGGCGGCGATGCCCCATCGCCCCGGCCGGGACTCCCCCGGCTCATTCGACGGCCCCCGCGAGCACCGGTGCTCGCGGGGGCCGTCGTCGTCGTGCTCCCGCCCTATGCCCCGTCCCTCGCGGATGGTTGGCGCGGCCCTAAGGGCGGAGGGCGGCGGCGACGAGGCCTTCGACCGCCTCCGGGGACACCTGCGCGCCGGTGAGGAGCGCGTCGAAGACGAGCCCGTCGACGCAGACGAGCAGGGTGTGGGTACGGCTCGGCGGGTCCGCGACGCCGTGTGCGGCGAGGAAGACCCGGACGGCCTCGCGGCCCGCGTTGTCGTGCGGGGTGAGGATCTCGCGCAGCTCCGGGTCCCGCACGCTCTCGATCGCGCAGGCGTGCCGGGCGAGGGAGCGCCGCCGGCCCTCGCCGGTCAACCGCGCCTCGGCCAGCGCGCGGATCCCGCCCACCAGCTCGTCCGGGGTGCGCAGCGCGGGCAGCCGTTCGCCGGCCGCGTGCAGCTCGGCCTGGTCCCGGGCGACGAGACGCCGGACGAGCGCGGTGAGCAGGGCGGCCCGGGTGCGGAAGTAGGCGGAGGTGGTGCCGGGCGGCAGGCCGGCGGCGCGGTCCACGGCCCGGTGGGTCAGGCCGCGCATCCCTTCGTCGGCGACGACCTCGATGGCGGCGTCGGCCAGCGCGGCCCGCCGCTCGTCGCCCTTGCCCGGCGCGTGGGCCCCGGCTCGGGCCGCCGTCGCGGTCCCGGCCGCCGTGGCCGTCGCCGCCGCTTCCTCCGTCATGCCCAGGTCCTTCGCTGTCCGCCGTCGTTCTCGCCGGCGACCGAGGGTCTCGGTCGCCACTCCCCCATTTCTACACCTGTAGAAGCACTTGCTAGGTTCTTCTACAGGTGTAGAAGAATTGGAGGTCGGCGGGTGGAAACGGACATGGGCGCGGACATGGACGCGGACTCGGGTGGGGACGTGGGCGCGACCGCTGATGGCAAGGGCTGCGGAAGGGGTGTCTACCGTGACGGAGCTCCCGGCAAGGAGGACTCCGGCGCCGGCCGGGCCGTTGTCGTCGGGGGCGGCATCGGCGGGCTGGCAGCCGCCGTCGCACTGTGCCGGGTCGGCCGCCGGGTGACCGTCCTCGAGCGCTCGCCGGTGCTCGCCGACGCCGGGGCCGCCATCTCACTGGCCGCCAACGGCATCCGCGCCCTCGACGCGCTCGGCCTGGGGGCGGCCGTACGCGAGGCAGGCCGCGCCCAGTACACCGGCGGAACTCGTACCCCCGACGGCCGCTGGCTGTCGCGTATGGACGGCGCCGCGCTCGAACGCGCCCTCGGCACTCCCATGGTCGGCATCCCGCGCGCCTCCCTCCACCGGATCCTGCGCGCCGCCCTCCCGCCCGGGGCGCTCGTCACCGGCGTCGAGATCACCGGCCCGGAGGATCCGCTGCTCGACGGGGCCGAACTCGTGGTCGCGGCCGATGGGATCGGCAGCCGCACCCGCGCCCGGCTCTTCCCCGGCCACCCCGGGCCCGCGTACGCCGGCTCGACCGTGCTGCGCGCCGTCACCGCCCGAGCGGTGCCCGTCGGGACGGACTTCACGCTCGTGTGGGGGCCCGGCCGCGAGTTCGGCCACCTCGCCCTCGCCGACGGCCGCGCCGAATGGCACGCCGTCCTGGCGCGGCCTGCGGGCATCCGCCACGAGGACCCCCTGGCGATGCTGCCCGAGCAGTTCGCCGGCTGGCCGGACCCGGTGGCCGCGCTGCTCACCGCCACGCGCCCCGAGGACGTGCTCCACCACGACGTGTACGAACTCGTCGCCCCGCTGCCCTCGTTCGCGGTCGGACGTGTCGCACTGCTCGGCGACGCCGCTCACGCGATGACCCCGAACCTCGGCCAAGGCGCCTGTCAGGCCCTGGAGGACGCGGTCACCCTCGCCGCCGCGGTGGCCGCCGGGCCCACCCTGCCCGCGGCTCTGGCCCGCTACGACGCCGCCCGCCGGCCGCGCACCCGGTCCGTCGCCCGCGCGGCGCGGCAGGCCGGGCGGCTGGGGCACCGGCTCCGCCACCCGCTCGCGGTGGCGCTGCGCAACACCGCCCTCAGGACGGCCCCGTCCACCACCACCGTCCGCGCGATCCTCCGCCACGCGGACTGGACCCCGCCCCGTCTTTCCGCTCCGGCCAAGTGACCTGGGGCGGAGATGCGGGGGGGGCTGGGCGCCTGCCCGGTGGGTGGTGTGGGGGTGGATCGCCATACGAGCGGACAGGCGCGACGGCACCGTCCAGCCGCCGTCCGCGTCGGCCCGGGCCGTGGCCCCCGTAGCCGGGGGCGGGCACGGGCTTGCGGTGGTCGGGGCGGATGGACAGGCACCCGGCCGGGCCGGGGGTCCGGGCCACCTCGCCTCCGGAACGCGGCCCGGGTGCCGGGCGAGGGCCGGCGACCGCCGCCGATCAGGCGGGGAGGCCGGCGACGAGCTGGACGTCGACCTCGTGGCCCATGGTCTCGACGCGCCATGCGACCAGTTCCTGGTAGGCGGGCGAGGCGTACCAGCCGCGGGCCGACTCCTCGGTCGGGAAGCCGACGAGGGCGGTCTTCGTAAACGCCGAGGGGCCTTCCAGCCGGGTCGGGGCGTCGAAGGCGAGCAGCCGGCCGCCGAACGCGTCGAGCGTCGGGCCGACATGGGCGAGGTAGTGGCCGAGGGCGGCGTCGGGCGTGTTGTCCGTACGGATGAACAGGACGTAGTGCATGGACTTCTCCCGGTTGCTCCGGCGCGCCCGCTTCTGCGGGCACGACCACGGAATCGAAAGATCTGGTGTCGAATCTTTCGATGTCGAAGGTTTCTTGGGATGAAGGTAGCCACCGGATTGCGTTGGAGTCAAATGGTTCGACGTCGAAGTGTTCTGCTAGCCTTGCTCCCATGCGCGACACGGTGGACGAGGTCATCGAACGGTGGGACGCCGTTCGCCCCGGGCTGGACACGGAGCCGATCGGCGTGGTCCTGCGGATCTTCCGCGCCTCACGCCACCTCGACCAGGGGATCAAGGGCTACTTCGACGAACACGGCCTGGAGACGTGGGAGTACGACATCCTGACCACCCTCCTGCGCGCGGGCGGCGGCAACGCCCTCCGGATGAGCGACCTGGCCGGCGCCGCGATGATCAGCCCGGCGGCCCTCACGAACCGCGTCGACCGCCTGGTCGCCAAGGGCCTGGTCACCCGGGCGACCGACCCGGACAACCGGCGCCTGGTGCGCACGGAGCTCACCGCCGAGGGGAGCCGGATCGCCGAAGACCTCATCGAGGGCCACCTGGCCAACGAGCGCGAACTCATCGATGGCCTCACCCCCCAGGAATCGCGCCAGCTGGCGTCGCTGCTGCGCAAGCTGCTGGTGCCCTTCGAGGGCGAATCCCGCGAGACCGAAAGCCCCTGACGCGGCGTCCGGCTCCCTCTCCCCGATGGTTACGGCCTCCGGGTCCGCACCCGCGAGGGAGGCCGAGAGCGAGACGTCGCCGGAGTTTCGCACCCGGGAGCTGTTACGCCGGCATCTGGCTCCCGCACCGGCGAGGATCCTCGATGTCGGCGGCGGCCCCGGCGCCCACGCCCGCTGGCTCACCGACGACGGCCACACCGTGCACCTCGTCGACCCCGTCGCCAAACACGTCGCCCAGGCCGCCGAGATCCCGGGCGTCAGCACCGAACTCGGCGACGCCCGTGCCCTCACCGCGGCCGACGACTCCTTCGACGTCGTCCTTCTCCTGGGGCCGCTCTATCACCTGCACGAGCGGTCCGACCGGCTTCTCGCGCTGCGCGAGGCCCGGCGCGTGCTGAGGCCCGGCGGTCTCCTCGCGGCCGCCGTGATCAGCCGCTACAGTCCCCTGCTCGACTACCTGGCCACGACCGGCATCGCCGACCCCGCCATCCAGGACGGTGTCCGCACCACCCTCGACGAAGGGCGCTACTCCGGCGCCCGCGGCTTCACCCACGCCTACTTCCAGACCTCCGCCGAGCTACGCGGCGAGCTGGCGGAGGCGGGCTTCGTCGAGCCCACGGTCTACGGGGTGGAGGGGCCGGGCTGGGTCGCGGTCAAGGCGATCACGAAGTACGCGGGCATCGACCTGATCGGCACCCCCATGTACGAGGCGGCGCTGGCCGCCGCCCGCGTCGCGGAGCCGTACCCGGCCCTGACGGACTCCTCCGCCCACATGCTGGCCTTCGCCCGGGGCTGAACCCGTACCCCCACGGTCTGCCGCACGGTGGCGCGCAGGCGGCCGACGTGGATCGGCCAGATGTCGGACGGCACCGTGGGAATCGGGTGACAGACGCCGGTGCGGGGCATGTCGGCCCGGCCCCCGGGGCCCGGGCCTGTGTACATGCCATGCATGATCACGTCGCGTCCCGTCCTGCGGGCGGGTCTGTCCGCCCTGTGCGCCGCCGCCCTCGTCCTGCCCCTGGCCGGGGCCGCTCCGGCCGTGACCGGCCCCCCGGCCAAGAGCCCGGCGGCCGGCTCGCTCGTGCCGGCCGCCGACGGCAAGGAGATCCTCCGCGAGCGCTCCATCCCCCTCGAACCCGCCGACTTCCGCTGGCTGTGTGGGAGCCGCCCCTTCGGTGCGCCCCTGCAGCACGTGTTCGAGCTCTTCCCCGACCTGCGGCTGAGGACCGTCGAAGAGCGCCTCGACCACGACGAGGCCTCCCTGACCTGGACCGGGCACGTGCAGGGGATGCCGTCGTCCAGCGTGGTGCTGTCGGCCACCGGCGTCTGCGCGGACGCCCCCGATCCGGCGGCCGTCGGCATCGACGCCCACTTCGACCTCGGCGAACGGGTCTACCGCATCTCCATGCTCCGCAACGAGCCGGGACGACTGCGGATCACCGAGGAGGACCCCGACCACCGCAAGCACCCCGCGGGCGACGACATCGATCCGGAGCACCCGCTGCCGGACCCGGAGGTGATGCGCAAGGGCCTGGAGCACCTCCGGAAGCGGGCGGCCGCGGCCACGGGCGAGCCGGTGGTCATCGACATGATCGTCGGCTACACCCCGGCCGCCGCCTGGCGCCTCGGCGGGGAGGAGGCCGTCCAGTCCCGCATCCGGCTGGCCGAGTCCTATCTCAACCAGGCCTTCGCGGACAGCAACGTCCAGGCGAGCGTGGACGTCATCGGCACCTACAACACCGGCTACTACGGCGACCAGACCGCCGCCACGATGCTGAAGAAGCTGGAGAACCCCAACGACCTCGAACTCGGCTCCCGGGCCGGCCAGTTGCGCCGCCAGTACGGCGTCGACCTGGTCTCGGTGGTCAACGACGTGCCCAACGGCTCCTCCGGCCAGGCCAACCTGCCGATGCCGATCAGCGAGCGGAGCGACGACCAGGCCTTCTCGGTCGTGGACGTCCAGTCCATCGTGAACTGGTACAACTTCGGCCACGAGGTGGGACACAACCTCGGCCTGTGGCACGACCGGACCACCCTGGACCAGCAGACCGGCGGACAGGACTACCGCCCCTACCTGACCACCCCGTACAGCACCGGGTACGTCACCCCCGACCACCGCTTCCACACGCTGATGGCGTACTCGACCGCCTGCGGACAGCCCTGCACGGCCGTCAACCAGTACTCCAACACCGAGAACACCGTGGACGGGCAGCCCCTGGGCGACGCCTACAACAACAACGCGGCGGTCGCCCGGCTGACCACCCCGATCGTCGCGGGCTACCGCACCCTGACGATCGCCCGCCAGCGCTACGCCCTGACCCTGCAGGCCGGAACGGGCGGCACGCTCCGCCCCTCCACCTACGGCCCGTACGCACCGGGCACCACGGTCACCCTCACCGCCCGCCCGGCGGACGGCTACCGGGTCGCCGGCTGGGAGTCGGACGGCGTCGCCTACGCCTACACGGGCACCGAGGCGACCGTCACCATGGACCGCGCGCACACGGTCAAGGTCCTGTTCACGCGTGGGTGAGCACGGGCAGCCCGAGGAGGTCCAGCACGTCACCGGGGCGGTGGTCATGCTTCGGCGTGCGTCGGTGTGGCGGTCCGGGGCTCAGCGTGCTCCTTCTTCATCGAGCGGACGGTCCACAGGATCAGTCCGCCCGTGAAGGTGAACATGAGCAGTTGCGACACGTTGGAGGCGACCGTGAGCGGGAGCAGGTAGACGGCCGCGATGCGCAGCGAGGCGTCGATCAGGAGCGTGGTGCCCCAGACCAGGGTGACGCGGCGCCAGCGGGCCCGCATGGTGGCCGTGTCCGCCCTGGCCTGGAAATCGGCGGCCTGCCGCGTCCCTGCCTGGCGGGCGAACCGCAGCGCGGCGTAGTAGGCGAGGGGGCGGCGGACGACGCAGCTGCCGACGAGCAGCAGGCCGGCCACGGCGGACTGCGCGGAGTCCTTGGCGAGGATGAACCTGGCTCCGCCGCCGGCGAAGCTCAGTGCCAGGCTCGCTCCGAACAGGAAGAGCAGGAAGAGGGCGAACGCGTCGACCCTGCGTTGGCGGACGGCCACCCAGAGCATGCGCGCGCCGGCGACGAGGGTGCCGGCGAGCAAGGCGCCGTAGGTGCTCGCGCCGAGCAGCTCGGCGGCGAAGTACGCCATGACCGACAGGCCGATGTCGTAGAAGAGCGTGGTGACCATCGCACGCTTCACGGCACGGGACCGCGAGGTGCGGGTGCTGTCGTCGCCGTTGTCTGCGGGGCTTGACGGGATTGCGGACATGGGAGCCTCCGGTTGCGAAGGGAGTGGAGGAAGCCGAGGTCAGGACCATCTGGGGTCGACGTTACGGCGGCCCCGGGCGCCTGTCCTGAGGCGTCGGGGGTAGATCCGGGTGGAGAAATCCCTCCACCCGACTCCACCCCCGCTCCCTGCGGGGGCTACCGCTTCCGCCGCATCGGCAGTTCCTCTTCGAGGCGCTGTGCGAGGTGGAGCAGGTCGGCCAGGTGCAGTACCCGTCCGTCGAATCCGGGGAGGGGGACGTGGAGCGGCCGGGTCCAGCGGGCGGGGATCGCGTCCAGCCCGTAGTGGGCCCCCGCGAGGCCTCCGGTCACCGCGGCGACGGTGTCCGTGTCACCGCCGAGGTCGATCGCCGCGCGCAGCGCGTCTTCGAAGCCGGAGGTGGTGCGCAGGGCCCAGACTGCGGAGCCCAGGCAGGGCCAAACGGCGCCGTTGAACTCGGTGGCCTGGCCGGGGTCCCAGTCGGGTGCGAGGACGGTGGCGTAGCGGCCGCGGTGGTCGGGGTGGACATGCGACAGGATGTCCGGGAGGGCTGTGAGGGGGGCGGAGCCCTCAAGGGTGACGCGGATGAGTTCGTGGAAGATCGCCGTGCCCTCCCAGGCCGCGCGGTCGCCGTGGGTGAGGGCGGCGATGCGGCGGGCCGCGTCCATGGTCCCGTCCCGGCCGGCGGCGGCGAAATAGACCGCGGAGGTCGATGCCCGCATCAAGGAGCCGTTTCCCGCAGCCCGTTGGTTGATCTGGAAGTGGATCGCGGCGGCGAGGTCCCAGGGCATGCCGTTGGTCAGGACGTCCTCGGTCTGCAGGCCGATGTCCTTCGGTTCTGACGCCGCCCAGCGCTGGAAGCGGGCGAAGACGTCCGGCGCGTCCAGGCCGCCCTGCTCCAGCAGCGACTCCGCTACGAGGACGGCCATCTGCGTGTCGTCCGTGGCTTCGCCGGGATCCCAGCCGCCGCCTCCGCACATCTCGCCACCGGCGCCCGGTGCGGGGAACCGCCGGGAGAACGCCCCTTCGGGACCGAACTCGAAGGGGCCGCCCAAGGCATCGCCCACCGCGGCACCGACGATCGCGCCGGCGGCCCGTTGCATTCGCTCCATCCGTGCAGGCTATCGGCCGTGGGCGCGACACCGCCGCGCCGACTGTTTGAGGACGGTGTCCGGCTCGCCTCCAGGGCCCGGCTGGAGCCCGGTTCGTGGGGATATCCCCCGGGAAGGTGTCAGGCCGGCGCGCGCGTGACGATCTTCTCAGCAGTGCTGGACACCAAGCTCGCCCTGGAGATCAGCTGGTCGGCGGGGCTACGGATCGACGACTACCTCCAGCGCGGCGACGGTGACCGCACCGCGCGGCAGGTCGTGCACGAGGTGATGGACGGCACCGGTCTGCGCCCGCTCGACGACGCCACCGCCTACCTCTTGCAGCGGCCGCTCACCGAGCGGCAGCAGAACGCGGCCAAGGCGCAGCGCGTACTGGACCTCGTACGAGGCGGTCAGGCGCAAGGGGGCGGTGGGGACTTCGAGTTCGTCGTCCAGAACGCACGGAACATCGCCCAGACCTACACCTTCCTGAGCGTCGACCCCGGCGACCAGGGGTCGTTGACCGCCGTGGAGCGCTACCGTGACCAGGTGATGGCCGAGACCACGGCCTGGTGGCAGCGGCGCACCGGCGGCAGGATCCTGCTGTCCGCCCACAACGGCCACGCCGGCTACGCGTCATCCGACCCCGCGACGTACCCGAAGACCCAGGGCTCCTTCCTCTCCAAGGACCGACCGCTCGGCGGCGAGTGGAAGAAGTTCACCGTCGGCCCGGCCGCTCCCGGCACGAACGAGAGCACGCTCGACCGGGTCCGGTACCGCGACTACTACGTCGACCTGCGCAAGGCCCCTGCCGCCGCACGTAGTTGGCTGGGCGTCTCACGTCCGACGTGCAGCTTCGGCACGAAGTACCCGAACGACACGACGCCCGAGATCGCCATCGGCGGGGCCTACGACGTCCTGGTCCACCTCCACACCGTCCGGGAGGCGGGCAGGCTGTAGCGCGTCCGCGTCAGCGTGGACGGCCGAGTCGTCCTGGTCGACCCCATCCGGGCCCAGTGTCAGACGGAAGTCCATTTATGCAGGTCAGGGGCAGACTTGCTACTGTGCCCTCGTTTGGCCCGGACTTGATCGTCGGGCCCTGTTCTGCCTGTATAGATGGGTTTTCTTGTGAAGAAGTCGTTTGCCTCCCTGGCCGTGGCCGGCCTCGCCGCCGCCTCCGTCGTCGCCCTGGCTCCCACCGCCTCCGCCGCCGGCTGCACGTCGACCTGGCTGAAGAGCCCCGGAACGACGACGAACGGTGCCATGGTGGCGACCAAGGCCGACTCGCCCTGCCACGACCTGAACGTCTCCTGGTCCCAGAGCTTCTCCGGCAACTACTCCGGCTACTACGGCCTGTACCGCAAGTCGAGCTCGGCGGGCTGGACCGGCGGCTCCAAGGGCTACGTCCAGATGGACAACGGCTACCACGACATCAACAACTCCTACTTCGCGCTGGTCACCGACCTCTCGGCCGGCACGCAGTTCACCGTGATCAGCCGTCAGCCCGGTGACCAGGTCACCATCGTTCACTGATCCGGCTCCGTGTCCGCCGGGCTTCCGGCCCGGCGGACACGGCTCCCGGACACCCGATCCACCCTCGTCATCGGAGGTAGGCGGCATGCCCCGCCCCGTCCGGCCCTTCCGCCGCCCCCGTTCCCGTTCCCGCAGCGCTTTCGGAGCCGTCCTGGCCGGCACGCTCCTGATGCTGTCCTCCGCCTGCTCGGCGCCCGCACATCCCGGGTCGGCCACGAGCGGCGCCCCGGACGGCACGGCCGCCGCCGGGCCCGCGGTGCCGGTTTCCTACGGGATCCCGCAGGACGTCACCGCCATGGTGCTGCCCGCCACCGGCAAGGACACCCGGCTCACGCAGGGGCTTGAGGGGTTCACGGGCCTGATCCGCTCCCAGGTCCTGCGCGGCTGCCTGACCGGCGCGCACGCCGCCGTGCCCGACATGCCTCCGCCCATGTTCATCCGGCTGTTCGAAGTCCCCGACCTCGAGTTCATCGCGCGCGACGGCTTCCAGGGCAGCGTCATCCCCGGTTCCGTGCCCGGCCCTTCGGCCCCGGGTTCGGCGATGCCGGACGAGGCCCTGGCCCGGCGCTGCACCCAGCAGGGCGACGCGGCCGCCGCCGAACTCCAGTCGTCCTACGGCCCGTTGCTGTCGCGCTGGCTCCTCCAGCTCGCGCCGCTGGAGCGGAACGAGGCCGTCGTGTCCGCGCGTACGTCCTTCACGGCCTGTCTGGCCGGCAAGGGCGTCCAGGCGAAGGACGAGAACGCCTTCTTCGACGGCGTCGACCGCAAGATGCAGGCGAGTGACGGCCGCGAGGCGTTGAAGGCGGAGGACCGCAGGCTCGGGGCGATCTACGCCACGTGCTTCGGTCCGGTCGAGGCGGCCAGGGAACCGCTGCGCGTCCAGCTGCGCGAGCGGTTCGCCGCGGAGAACCAGGCCGAGCTCGAGAAGGTCCGCGGCGGGCTCCCGGGGCTGCTCGCCGGGATGGAGAAGCGCTACGCGCTCCGGTTCTCCGTGCCCACCACGGCCTGAGCCGAACGGCCGCCTGCGGGGAACGGCCGCCCCCGTCGCTCGCCGCGTGTCATGCTGACGGGCGCCCCCGGGACGAGCTCCGCGTGGGCGACGACGGGATGGCGTCTCACGGGGGTGTGGCATGGAGCCGTTGACCGCGACCGATCCGCGCCGGGTGGGCGCGTACCGGCTGCTGTACCGCCTGGGAGAGGGCGGTATGGGACGCGTCTACCTGGGCCGGTCGCCGGGCGGCCGGGCGGTCGCCCTCAAGGTGGTGCACGAGACCGTCGCCGGAGACCCGGGCTTCCGCCGGCGCTTCGCCCGGGAGGTCAGGGCCGCCCGGTCGCTGCGGGGCCCGGGGACCGTGCCGGTCCTGGACGCCGATCCGGAGGCGGAGGTGCCCTGGCTGGCCACGGCGTACGTCCCGGGGCCCGCGCTCTCCGACGCCGTCATCGGCCACGGGCCGCTGCCCGAGGTGGCCCTGTGGCGACTGCTGTCCGGCCTGGCGCGGGCGCTGGCGGGGGTGCACGGGGCCGGTCTGGTCCACCGGGACGTCAAACCGTCCAACGTGCTGCTCTCCCCCTCGGGTCCGCTGCTCATCGACTTCGGCATCGCCCGGTCCGCCGACGAGACGGTGTTGACCGGGACCGGTCTGGTGGTGGGTTCGCCCGGCTACATGTCGCCGGAGCAGGCCGAAGCCAAGGCCATCGGCCCGGAGGCGGACGTGTTCTCCCTGGGCGCGGTCCTGGCCTTCGCGGCGACCGGGCGCGGCCCGTTCGGCGGCGGGTCGGTGGCCGAGCTGCTGTACCGGCTCGTGCACCATGAGCCGGACCTCGACGGGATCGGGGGCCCCTTCGGGGAGCTGACCCGGCGCTGCCTGGCCAAGGGGCCCGCGGACCGGCCTACGGTCGCGGAGCTCGCCGCCGTTGCCGGGCAGTGGGCGGGCACGGGCCCCTGGCTGCCGGCGCCCGTGGTCGCCGCCATCGCGCAGAAGGCGGAGGAACTGCTCAACGCGGAGGCGGAGGAGCCGGAGGAGGAGGCCGGTGGACCCGTACGGGAGCCGGCGTCCGCGGCGGCGGCCCGGGCGATGACCCTGACGGACGCGGCGGCGGCCACCGCGCCGCCGCCGTACGTTCCGACGCCCACGGCGGTCGTGGCCGGCCGGCCGCCGGCCGGGCCGCGCCGTGCGCGGGCCGCGTCGGAGGCGGCGCCGTCCGGGCGGGAGGACGCGGTCAGGGCCCTGACCAAGGGCCTCGGGAAGCCGCTCTACGGGCTGTTCTTCCTGGTCCCGATGGTCACCCTGCTGATCGGCGGGTTCGACCTGCTGGACCGGGCCGCGCGCTTCCCGTCCGAGTCGGAGCGGTCGAGCGCCGCGCACCAGTGGGCCGTGGACGACGGCTGGTGGCGTTTTCCCGTGACCCTGCTGCTCTTCGGCGCGATGGTGTGGCTCCAGCTCTACCGGAAGCGGCTGATGACGGTGCCGTCCGGGCGGGTCCGGCTGTGGTCGGCCGGGATCGGCGCGTACTGGATCGCCCTGGTGGCCGGCACGGCCCTGCACGTGGCGTGGTTCGTGATCGTGCAGGAGGACATGCCGCACGAGGCGGGCACCCACCCGCTGCTGTGGGTGGCCCTGCCGGTGGCCGTCATCGGTGCGGTGGCCTCGCCCATCCTGCTGACCGGGTCGGTGCTGCGGATCGTGAAGGCCTGAACCGGGCCCGTGGAACTGTGGCCCGTGGATCCGTGGCCCGTGGATCCGCGGGTCAGAGCCGGGCGGCCGTGCGGATCAGGCCGGCCAGGGCGAGGGAGCGGCTGTGGGCGGGCCAGGCGATGTGGGTCACGACGGGAGGCGCGTCGGTCAGGGGGACGGCCGTGTGCTCGGCCCACAGCCAGGAGCGGGCGGAGTCGGGGACGACCGCCACGGTGCGTCCGAGGGCGATCAGCTGGGCCAGTTGCGTCTGGTTGTGGATCTCGGGGCCAGGGCCGGGTGCGTAGGCGCCGCGGGTGGGCCAGCGGGCGAGAGGCAGATCGGGGACGTCCCTGACCTCGGCCAGGGACAAGGTCGCGCGGGCGGCGAGGGGGTGCCCGGCGGGCAGGACGGCGATCTGTCCCTCGGTCGCCAGCGCCTCGCTGTCGAACCCGGCGAGGGAGTTCCACGGCGTGTGCATGAGCGCGGCGTCGGCGCGTCCGTCGCGCAGCAGTTCCTCCTGCTCGGCGATGCCGCACGGCACCACCTCGACCTCGGCGCTGTCGGGCTCGGCCGCGTAGGCGTCGAGGAGCCTGCGCAGCAGGTCGTGGGAGGCGGCGGCCTTCACCGCGAGGACCAGCCGGGCACGGGGGCCGTCAGGGCTGTCGGCGCCGCCCGCGCGCCGGGTGCGGCGAGCGGCGGCGGCGGTCGCGTCGAGGGCCGCCCGGCCCTCGTGCAGCAGCACCTCTCCGGCACCGGTCAGGAGGACACCACGGCGGTTGCGCCGCAACAGGCAGACCCCGAGGCGTCGTTCGAGCTGCTGGATCGCCCGCGACAGCGGCGGCTGGGCCATGCCGAGGCGCTCGGCCGCGCGCCCGAAGTGCAGTTCCTCCGCGACGGCCACGAAGTACCTCAACTCGCGGGTCTCCAGGGTGTCCACGGCCGCAGCATACGCGGTGATACCCGGCGGGTATGATAGGGCACCGGATCGGTGTTGGCCGCGCTGGCCGCCCGGGAGCCACCATCATCGGCATGAGCGAAACGAAGATCGCGCTGGTGACCGGCGCGAACAAGGGCATCGGATACGAGATCGCGGCCGGACTGGGCCGCCTCGGGTACCGCGTGGGCGTGGGAGCGCGCGACGCCGCCCGGCGCGAATCCGCCGTCGGGAGGCTGCGGGCCGGCGGGGTGGACGCGTTCGGGGTCCCGCTGGACGTGACCGACGACCAGAGCGCCACCGCCGCCGCGGAACTGGTCGAGAGGCTGGCCGGGCGCCTGGACGCCCTGGTCAACAATGCGGGTATCTCGGGTGAGATGGGCCCGGGGTGGGCGCAGGACCCGACCGCGCTCGATCTGGAGGTGCTCCGCACGGTCGTGGACACCAACGTCATGGGCGTCGTCCGGGTGACCAACGCGATGCTGCCCCTGCTGCGGCGCTCGGCCTCGCCGCGCATCGTCAACGTCTCCAGCAGCGTCGGATCCCTGGCCCGGCAGGCGGACCCGGACATCGAGATCGGCCCGGTGATGGCGGCCTACGCGCCGTCGAAGTCGTTCCTCAACGCCCTCACCGTGCAGTACGCCCGGCAGTTCGCCGGTACGGGCATCCTGATCAACGCCGCCTGCCCGGGCCTGGTCGCGACCGACTTCACGGGCTTCCAGGGGCCCCGCACCCCCGAGCAGGGCGCGGCCACCGCGATACGGCTCGCCACGCTGCCCGACGGCGGCCCGACCGGTGCGTTCTTCGAGGACGGCGGGGTCGTCCCCTGGTGATCACGAACCCGCGGTGTCATCCTCCGACCGGTAGCCCTGGTCCTGCCGCCGGAGGTCGACATGGCGCTCCTTCCCGACATCACCGCGTTCTACGGTGCCGGCGATGAGGCCGGCCGCCTCGTCTCCGGGCGCACCATCGGGACGGTCGAGCTGGTGCGGACGCGGGAACTCCTGCGTCCTTGCCTTCCGCCCCCGCCCGCGTCCGTGCTGGACGTCGGCGGCGGGCCCGGGGTACACGCCCGCTGGCTCACCGACGGCGGCTATCGGGTGCTCGTCGTCGACCCGGTGGAGGGGCACGTGCGGCAGGCCCGGGAGCAGGGTCTGGCGGCCTCCGTGGGCGACGCGCGGCAACTCGCCCAGGAGGACGGTTCGTTCGACGCCGTGCTGATGCTCGGCCCGCTCTACCACCTGCCGGACGAGGAGGGGCGGGCCCGTGCCTGGCGGGAGGCCCATCGTGTCGTCAGGCCCGGTGGCCTGGTCGCGGCGGCCGCCCTCAACCGGTACGCCAAGCTCATGGGTTTGGACTCGTCCCGCGCACTGGAGATCGCGAGGACCGGGCTGCGCGTCCGCGGGGACGGCCCCACCACCTACTACCACGACCCCTCGGAGCTCCGGGCCGAGGCCCGGCGGGCGGGTTTGGACGACCTGGCGGTCCACGGGGTGCACGGGCCCTCCTATGAGGCCCTGCGAGCCGAGGAGCGCCGGACCGGCAAGAGGGACCTGGGCCCGAGGGCTCTCGAAACCGCGCTCGCCGCCGCACGGTTCGCCGACGGCCGCCCGGAACTCGTGGTGTCCAGCCCGCACCTGCTGGCTGTGGCACGCCGGCCGCGCACCCCCGGGCGGGCCGCACTCCCTTAGCGCACGGAGGGGACGTCCGTCAGCGGGCGGAGGGGACGTGCGGGGGGGCGCTCGGGGCGGGGGCGGCCGGGGCGACCGTCATCGTGATGCCGGTCGCGGTGAGCGCGCTGACCAGGGCGAGGCCGATGGCCAGCCGGTGTGAACGCGCGGGGCGGCGGTGCCGGGCGTTCGCCCGGCGGCGCGGCGGGGGCGAAGCCGCGCGCCCGGGGGCGGGCGGCGGCGTCGGCAGCGGGTGCGCCGGCGCGTTCACGGGGTGGTTCATCGCCACGATCAGGTCCTCAGTAGGTGAAGCACTCGGAATGGATCCGCCCGGAGGGCACGCCCGCCCGGATCAGCGAAGCCGTCGTGGCGTCCGTCATCCCGGGCGGCCCGCAGAGGTACACGTCGTGGTCGGCCAGCTCGGGTACGAGCGAGCGCAGCGCCTGCGGGGCGAGCGGGTCGTACGCCTCGTCGGAGCGTCCCACCAGGTAGTGCAGGGCGGCTTCGCGCTCCGCGGCGATGGCCTCCAGCTCGCTCCGCAGGACCAGCTGGCCGGCGTCACCGGCCCGGTACAGCAGTGTGAGGTCACCGGGCCCGGCGGGCAGCGCCTCGAACAGGGCCCGCATGGGTGTGATCCCGATGCCGCCCGCGATCAGGAGGACCTTGGGGCGGGTGCGCCGCCACCGGGTGAGCGCGCCGAACGGGCCGGTGGCCAGCACCCGGGTGCCGGGACGCAGCCTGCGCACCCGCCGGGAATGCGCGCCGAGCGCCTTCACGGTGATCCGCAGGCGGTCGTCGTGGACGGGTGCGGAGAGCGAGAAGGGCAGGGCGGTGTGCCACAGGCCGCGCCTCAGGAAGCGCCAGCGGAAGAACTGGCCCGGCTCGGCCCGGAGCTCACGGAGACGGCCGCCCCGGATGGTCACGGAGACCACGTCCGGGCCCTCGCGTTCGACGGCGGCGACGCGCAGCCCGTGCCGCAGGGCCTGGCGTACGGGGACGACGCCCCGGTACCAGACGAGCAGGACCGCGACGACGGTGTGCAGCAGGGCCCAGAACCAGGTGGTCAGGGAGGTGACGGCGACGTCGGGTCCGGCCAGCTGGTGGACGAAGCCGAGGGCGGCGGCGATGTAGGTGAGGAGGTGGATGCCGCGCCAGGTCTCGTGCGGGATCCGGCGGCGCACGGCCCTGACGGAGGCCAGGCCCGCACAGGCGAGCAGGGCGGCTGCGGCGTAGGCGGCGGCCACGGCCGGGTACCCGATCAGGTCGCCGTTGGCCGTGACCAGGTCGGTCCCGCCGCGCAGGGCGTACACGAGGAGGGCGAGCAGGCCGTGGGCGGCACAGAGGATCAGCACCCAGCGGCCGCCGAAGGCGTGCCAGCGGGCGAGGCGGTCGGCGCCGACGCCGTGCTCGACCGCCGGGACCCGTGCCATCAGGAAGAGCATGACCAGGATTCCGTAGCCGGCGAGGAGTCCGGTGAGGTGCGCACCGGCCCCGATCAGGTCGTCGGGACGGGCGGACGGCCGGACCTGTGCGGCCCACAACAGGACGACCGCGGCCGCTCCGGCGGCCAGGCCGGCGCGCAGCCGCTGGGGCGCGGTCTTCATCGGCGCACGTCCCTTCCACTGGGTGATCGGCATGACCCCTGCCGTGGTGCCGGGGCCCGAACAGGCCGGCAGGGAGCGATAGCAGTGGCAACTATGTGCAAATTTGCTCGCGTCAGGCAATGACGATCTCCGCGGAATGACTTCTGTCACGCATCCCGATAGGGGCCGAATGTCCGACTATGCGGAGTTGCGGCGCCCTCCCGGCATCCCGCCCCCGCACGCCGTCTTCGCCTCTTCGGCTCCGCGTTTCCGCAGGACAGGCGTACAAGGGCGAGGCGCCTACCACGCCTCGGAGGGCCTCTTTGGGGAACTCTTTACCCTGGCACGGGGGCTAGGCCGTGTCCGCAAAGTCGGTTGGTCGTTACTCCGTTCGTGGTGCGACGTCATGAACTGACTGATCAGGCCTGGACGGTGATCGAGCCGTTGCTGGCC
>NZ_JBFBGN010000046.1:0-47434 GCF_040684675.1 Streptomyces sp. NPDC089915
GGGCAACGACCTCACCGTGTCCGGCCACGTCGCGCTGCTGCGCGGGGCGGGGTTCGCGGACGTGGGGGCCGTCTGGCAGGTCGGCCCGAGCCACGTCCTGGCCGCCGTCCGCTGACGGCGGCCGCCGGGGCGGGCCGGGCCGGATCCGGAGGAGTTTAGGGCAGACGCCAGTCCACGGGCTGGGCGCCGCCGCCGACGAGCAGTTCGTTGGCCCGGCTGAAGGGGCGGGAGCCGAAGAAGCCCCGGTCGGCCGACATGGGCGAGGGGTGCGCCGACTCGATCGCCGGGAGGTTGCCGAGCAGCGGCCGCAGGTTGCGCGCGTCACGGCCCCAGAGGATGGACACCAGCGGCTTGCCGCGGGCGGCGAGGGCCCGGATGGCCTGCTCGGTGACCTCTTCCCAGCCCTTGCCGCGGTGGCCGCCCGTCTTGCGCGGGGCGGTCGTCAGCGCCCTGTTGAGCAGCAGCACGCCCTGCCTCGTCCACGGGGTGAGGTCCCCGTTGGAGGGCCGGGGCAGGCCGAGGTCGGTGTGCATCTCGCGGAAGATGTTCTCCAGGCTGCCCGGTACCGGGCTCACCTCGGGCGCGACCGAGAAGCTCAGCCCGATGGCATGGCCCGGTGTCGGGTAGGGGTCCTGTCCGACGATCAGTACGCGGACGTCGTCGAAGGGCTGCTGGAACGCGCGCAGGACGTTCGGCCCGGAGGGCAGGTAGGTCCGGCCGGCCGCTATCTCGGCGCGGAGGAAGTCCCCCATGCCCGCGATGCGGGGCGCGACGGGTTCGAGGGCCTTCGCCCAGCCCGCTTCGACAAGTTCGTTCAAGGGTCGTGGTGCCACGCTGCGTCACTCTACTGGGTCACACTGACAGGGCGTTACCGGTACGTTCCGTCGACCGCCGCTCGCCGTCCGTGAGTTGATCCGGTTGAACCGTGTATGACATTCAACGGATAAAAGAGGACAGATGCCACCTGGGCGGGCCCTGCCCGAACACCCGGTTCCGATAAGCCAGTAGCATGCGGCGCCATGAGCTCCCCCACTGGGCCCGCAAACGGCCTGCCCGTACGAATGCCGCGACCCCGCCAGACCGGACGGCACCGCCGGCCCGAGCCCGCGGTGGCGCCCGAGGGCGCGCCCGCGCTGGTGCTCGCCGTGCCCGGTGCCCCCTCGGCCGCCTCGCGCAGCCTCGCCGAGGAGATCATCAGCATCGGCCGTTCCGAGCTGCCCGGCCTGGACGCCCGGATCGGCTTCCTGGAGGGCGAGGACACGGAGGGGAGCGAGTTCCCCTCGCTGTCCGGCGTGCTGACCGCCGTCGCCGATGAGCGGACCGTGCGCGCGGAGTTCGCCCGCGCCGCCGGCCACGAGGTGCCCGCGCCGACCGGGCCGGACGCCGTGGTCGTGCCGCTGCTGGCGGGCCCGGACGCCGACCTGCTGCGCCGGATGCGCCAGGCGCTGATGGACTCCTCCGCCGCCGCCGAGCTGGCCGACGTGCTCGGCCCGCACCCGCTGCTGGCCGAGGGCCTGCACGTGCGCCTCTCGGAGGCCGGCCTGGCCCGCGCCGACCGCGCCCGCCTCTTCACCGTGGCCACCGCCGCGGACGGCATCATCCTGGCCACCACCGGCGGCGAGGAGGCCGTCCAGGCCGCCGGGATCACCGGCATGCTGCTCGCCGCCCGGCTCGCGGTGCCCGTGATGGCCGCCGCCCTGGACCAGGAGGGCTCGGTGGCCGCCGTAGCCGCCGAGCTGCGCGGCGCGGGGGCCGTCCAGCTGGCGCTGGCGCCCTACCTGATCGGCCCGGAGGCGGCCGAGGGACTGCTGGACACGGCCTGCAAGGAGGCCGACTGCGCGACCGCCGAGGTGCTCGGTGCCTACTCCGCGCTCGGCAAGCTCGCCGTCGCCCAGTACAGCGCGGCCCTGGGGCTGCAGCTGGGAGCGCCCGCCCAGTAAGGCGTACGCGCGAGGGCCCGCCCGGGACGTTCCCGGGCGGGCCCTTCCGCGTGTCCGGCGTCCTCGCCCTCAGCCTCGGCCGAAGACCACGCAGGAGGCCGCCGGTGCGGGCGTGGAGCCGGCGCGGACGGGGCGGCCGGTGCGCGGGTCCACGTCGAACCAGGTGACGTCCCCGGAGCGCTCGTTGGCCGCGTAGAGGCGCCGGCCCGACGGATCCGCGGCGAGGTCGCGGGGCCAGTGCCCGCCGCAGCCGACGGTGCCGGCGGGGCGGGGGTCCTCGGGGCCGCCGGCGAGCGAGAACGTGACCAGGGCGTCGGCCCCGCGCACCGCCGCCCACAGGAAGCGGCCGTCGGGCGAGACGGCGATCGCCGACGGGTAGGCCCGTACGCCCTCCAGGAGGCCCTCGGGGGCGACGGGCACCTCCGCGACCGGGTCGAGCAGCCCCTCCTCCGCGTTCCAGCGGCAGACGGTCAGCAGCGGCTCCAGTTCGTGCAGGACGTAGACCACGCCGCCCGCCGGGTGGAAGGCGAGGTGGCGCGGACCGGTCCCGGCGCGCAGCACGGTCCTTGCGTGGACGCGGAGTTCGCCGGTGGCCGGGTCGAGGAGGCAGACCCGTACGGTGTCGGTGCCGAGGTCCACGCCGAGGACCCAGCGGCCGGTGGGGTCGGGCAGTACCTGGTGGGCGTGCGGGCCGGCCTGGCGTTCGGGGTCGGGGCCGCTGCCCTCGTGCGCGAGGACGGCGGCGGGCCCGGAGAGGCCGCCGTCGGCGGCGATCGGCAGGCTGCCGAGGCTGCCTGAGGTGTAGTGGGCGGTCAGCAGCCGGCGCCCGGCCACCGCGAGGTGGGTGGGTCCGGCGCCGCCGACCGGGACGGGGGTGCCGAGCGGGGCGAGCCCCGCATCGGTGGGGCGGAAGGCGCCCGCCGTGCCCCGCTCGGTCTCGCTCACCGCGTAGAGCACGCCCGTGGCCGGGTCGAGGGCGAGGTACGAGGGGTCCGGCAGGGAGCCCTCCGCCGAGAGCGGGGTCAGCGCCCCGGTGGCCGGATCCACGGCCGCGGTGATGACACCGCGGCCGCCCCCCGAGGTGAACGAGCCGATGTAGGCCCGGTGTCCGCCGCCGTGGTCCGTGCTGTGGCCGCCGTGCACCGGTGCCCCTCTCCGTCGTCCCGGATCCGTTCCGAGCCGACCGTAACAGAAGGTCTAGACCAAGTCCCGCCCCCAGGCCCGTTCCTGCGCGCCGTCGTGGTGGACGTAGGCGGTCGCGCTCGGCCGGTCCTCGTACGTGCGGTGGAAGACGGGGGTGGCGGACCCCGAGATCGGCGGGACGATCCAGGACCAGTCGGCGCCCACCTCGCGGCCCTTGCGCTCCTCGCGCTCCAGGTGCGAGAGGAACCGCCGGGACTCGCTGTGGTGGTCGGCGATGGTGACCCCGGCCCGGTCGAAGGACTCCAGCACGGCCCGGTTCAGCTCGACCAGGGCCCGGTCCTTCCAGAGCGAGCGGTCGCTGGAGACGTCCAGGCCGAGCCTGCGGGCGACGGCCGGGAGGAGGTTGTAGCGGTCGGTGTCGGCGAGGTTGCGGGCGCCGATCTCGGTGCCCATGTACCAGCCGTTGAAGGGGGCGGCCGGGTAGTGGATCCCGCCGACCTCCAGGCACATGTTGGAGATGGCCGGAACCGCGTGCCAGCGCAGTCCCCAGTCCGACCAGTCGTCCCGCCCGTCGGGGTGGCGGATGGGCACCTCCAGCACGGCGTCGGCGGGGGTGTCGAACCAGCGGGGCTTGTCGTCGACGCCCTGGACCACCAGCGGGAGGAGGTCGAAGGGGGTGCCCGGGCCGCCGGCCCAGCCGAGCCGCAGCAGGGCCTCGGTGAGCCGTCTGTTGCGGGCGTCGCCGACGGTTATCGAGGGGTGGTCCCCGTAACCGGCGTAGCGCACCAGCTGCTCGCTCCAGATCAGCGGGCCCGGCCGGCCCGGGGCGTCCGGGGCGAAGACCGTGATGGTGGGGCGGACCCGGCCGCCGTTGGTCGCCTCGCGCAGGTGCTCGAAGCACTCGGCGGCGATGTCCTCGGCGTCCGTCAGCCCGCGCCGGTCGCGGACGCGCAGCGAGTTCCAGTAGAGCCGGCCTATGCAGCGGTTGCTGTTGCGCCAGGCCACCCGGGCCCCGTGGACGAGTTCCTCGGGCGTGTGGCGGTAGGTGCCGGTCTCCGCGAGCTCGGCCCGTACGGCGGCGAGCCGGGCGCGCGGATCACCGGCCTGCGGATTCTCCCGGTGGAAGAGCCGGATGAACTCCTCGGCTTCCTCCCACACCTGAGCGTCGCTCGAGTGCTTCTGCAGAATTTCCATTCCGGGCGGTTACCCCCTGTCCGGACAGATCCACCCTGTACATGCCGGATGAATGTGCAATGAACAATCACCCGTTGTACATGCGGCAGGTCAGCGCCGGGGTCCTCGCGCGGACGGAACACCCTTCCGAGTGATCTTCAGTCATCGGCCTGCGGTGGGACGGTGGGTTCGCCTACCATCCGCGGCATTCCGGATCGCCGGAGGCGGGGCCTCAGCCGCAGGGGCGGCTCATGAACAGAGCCCGCTCCCCCGCCGCCGGCGTGCCGTCGTAAAGGGTCGTGTCCAGGCCGCAGAGGGTGAAGCCCATGCGCCGGTAGGCGTGTACGGCGGGGGCGTTGACGGAGCTGACCTCCAGCCACAGGTGCGCGGCGCCGAGTTCGCGGGCGAAGGCGGCCGCGCGGTCCATCAGGGCCCGGCCGATGCCCCGGCCGCGGTGGGCGGGGGCGATCCCGATGTCCTCGACGGTCAGGCGCCGGTTCCAGGGGGCGTAGCGGACGGCGGCGAACCCGCAGAGGACGCCGCCGTCGAGGGCGACGAAGGCGCGGGCGGCGCGGCCGGCCGCCGGCCCGGCGGGGTCCCCGGACTCGTCGGGCCCGTCCGGCTCGTCGGACGCGTCCGGCTCGTCGGGCGGGAAGACCTTGTGGAGCGGCGGGTCCACCGGCACCTCGCGGAGGGTGAACCCGGTGGCGGAGTGGTCCACCTCGAAGACCGTCCGGGTGTGGAAGGAGCCGTCGAGGGCCTCGATGGCCGCCCGGTCCCCGGGGCGGGCGGTGCGGAACTCGACGGCGGGGGCGCCTGGGGTGGTCATGGCCCCGACCGTACCCCCGCCCGCGGGCGGGCGGGGGCGGTCCGGGTCAGGCCGTGATGACCAGCGGGGCGCGCGGGTCGGTGCGCAGCGGGGTGGCGAGGGCGGCCAGGGCCGTCTCCAGGCCGTGCAGGTGGGCCAGGGCCGGCTCGGCTCCGGCGGGGCCGGCCGGGGTGGCGGGGGTGTCGGCCCCAGCGGCGCCCTGCGGGGCGGTGAGCGCCTCGACGGCGGCCTCGACCCGCCAGCAGGCGGCGGCGAGGCGGGCGTCGTGGGAGGCCTGCGGGTCGGCGGCGACGGAGACCAGCCCGCGCACCTCGCGGGCGCAGTCGTCGAGCAGGGCCAGCACCTGGCGGGCGCGGGCCTTGCGGGCGCGCAGCGGGCTCAGCGGGTGGACCAGGGGGGCGAGCGCCATCCGCACCCGGGCCAGGAGCAGCTCCAGCTCGGCGGCGTGCGGGGCGGGGTCGGCGTCGGGGTCGCCGGCGAGGCGGTCGAGGGAGGCGGCGGTGGAGGCCCGTACGCAGTGCAGGGCGCGCTGGATCCAGGCGTCGTTGGCGGCGTGCGTGGTGACCGGCAGGATCAGGGTGACGCCGAGGGCCGCGCCCAGGGCGCCGGCGGCGGTCTCCTCGAAGCGCAGGAGGAGCAGCCCGGGGTGGAGCACGCCGAGGAGCCCGTAGAGCAGGCCGGCCATGACCGTGACGAAGAACATCATCCAGGAGTACGAGGGGGCGGCCGTGTAGAAGATGCCGAAGACGCAGACGGCGACCAGTGCGGCGGTGGGCGCGGGGGCTCCGTGCAGGGGTACGGCGATCAGCAGGCCAGCGGCTATGCCGGTGACGGTGCCCAGGACCCGGCGGAAGCCGCGGACCAGGGTCTCGCCGCGCGAGGCGGTGTTGACGAAGATCCACCAGGCGGTGCCGACGGCCCAGTACCAGCGGTCCTCGGAGAGGATCTGGCCGACGGCCAGGGCGAACCCGCAGGCGACCGTGGCCTGGAAGGCCTGGCGGGTGGTGGCCCGGGCGAGGCCGGTGCCGGGCAGCGGCGGCGGGGCGGCGGCCGGGGGCGTGCGGCGTTCGATGGGCCACAGCACGAACCGCACGGTCCCGGCCGACAGGAGCGCCAGGGCGACGGCCGCGAACAGCTCGGGCAGCTGCGCGGGGCGGGCGTGCAGGAACTGGGTGACGAAGAACATCATGAAGGCGAAGATCCCGAGGGCGTGCCCGCGCGGCCCCCAGCGGCGGGCGTAGACCCCGGCGAAGACGACGGCGAGCCAGGCCGCGTCGCGCACGGGCGCCATGCCGTGCAGGGAGGTGGCCAGGACCAGGACCGGGAATCCGGCGACGGGCAGCAGGGCGGTGGTCACCCGCTGGGCGCGGACGTCCGCGTCCAGGACGGTGAACAGCGCGAGCAGTGCCGCGAGCCCGCCGGTGATGGACGCGGTCAGCGAGAGCCCGGCCAGCTCGGCGACGGCGACGGCCAGCCCGGTGCCGATCACCGCGCGCGTCGAGTTCCTGAGTCTGGCGAGCCCCGGATCCGGAGCCGTGAACATCCTCTTCATGGCGGTGTGCCGCCCCCCTCGGAGTGGTGCGCGCCGTGCCGGTGTCCGCCCGGGGGTGGTGGGCGGCGTACGGGCACGGCGAAGGCGCCGCGCTCCGGTCCGGCGTCGTTGCCGGCCGGCGTCGCGCGGCGCCGAAAGTACATGGATACGACACAGATAAGCATCCGCAGGGGCATTGGCTCAAGGCGGGCTCGTCCCGCTGGGCCATTGGCCCCGCTCCGGGCGTACATTTCCGGCCACGGGCGGACCAACGGATCGGCCGCGCGCCGGGGTGTCCGCGCCGGTCCGGCGAGGTGCCCGGCGGGGTTCCCGGCGACCTGCCCCGCGACGTGCCCGGTGGCGCGGCGGCGGCGCCGGTGGACACGATGGAGGCATGAACGGCTCGACGGTGGACGTGCTCGTCGTCGGCGCGGGCCCGGTGGGGCTGACGGCGGCGGTGGAACTGCGCAGGCGCGGGGTGTCCTGCCGGATCGTGGACCGGCTGCCGGAGCGGCTGCCCTATGCGAAGGCCGTCGGGATCCAGCCGCGCACGCTGGAGCTGTGGGACCGGATGGGGCTGGTCGGGGACGTGCTGGAGAGCGCGGTCCCGCTGCGCGGGCAGCTGGTCTACGTGGACGGCGAGAAGCGGGAGACGCTGAGGATGGCGCTGCCGCCGGAGGTGCCGTACGGGTTCGCCGCGCTGCCGCAGTACGAGACGGAGCGGATCCTGGAGGCCTTCCTGGCCCGCTTCGGCACCCGGATCGAGCGGAGCACCGAGCTGGTGTCCTTCACGCAGGACGACGCCGGGGTCACCGTCCTGTTGACGGGACGGGACGGCGCGGAGGAGCTGCGGACCCGGTACCTGGTGGGCTGTGACGGGGCGCACAGCACCGTCCGCAAGGGGCTGGGGCTGGCCTTCGAGGGCGGGGCCTTCCCCGAGGAGTACATGCTGGCCGACGTGGAGGTCGACTGGGACCTGCCGTACGGGTACACCCTGCGGGCGGTGCACCACGACGCCGCCGGGGAGGTCGACGACCTGCTGGTCGGCATCCCGCTGCCCGGTCCCGGCCGCTACCGGATGTCCATGCTGGTGCCGCCGGAGCTCTCCGCGGCCACCGCGCCGGAGGCCGGGGACGGCGTGGCGCACGGGCTGGAGGGCTCCCGGGGCCCCTCGCTCCCCGACGTCCAGGCGGTCCTGGACCGGATGTCGCCCCGGCCGGCGACCGCCTCCGCGATGCGCTGGTCCTCGGTGTTCCGGATCAGCCACCGGCTGGTGGACCGGTACGCCGAGGGGCGGGTCTTCGTCGCCGGTGACGCGGCGCACATCCATCCGCCGACGGGTGCGCAGGGGATGAACACCGGCATCCAGGACGCCTGGAACCTGGCCTGGAAGCTCGCCCTGGCCGTCGGCGGCCACGCGCACCCGGGGCTGCTGGGCAGCTACGACGCCGAGCGCCGGCCGGTCGGCGAGGAGGTCGTGGGGCGCACGGTGCGCCACGCCCGCAGGATCGCCGGGGCGGCCGATCAGGAGACGGCGGCGCTGCTGCGCGAGGCCCAGCTGCTGGTGGGCTACCCGGACAGCCCGGTCGTCCGGCGCACCGGCCCCGGGGCGGCCGACGGCTCCGGGACGCCGGACGGCTCCGGGCCCGGGCCCGGCGAACGGGCCCCCGACTGCGGCGGGCTGGCCGGTGACGTCCGCGCCTATCCGCTGCGGCTCCACGACCTGCTGAGGGACCGCGAGCACGTGCTGCTGGTGTACACCGACGGCGCGTGGGACTCGTTCGTTCCCGGACTCGCCGCACTGACGGGCGGGTTGCCGGCGGGGCGGCTCACGGCGTACGCGGTCCTCACCGAGGGCGGGACCGCGCCCGCCGGGGCCACGCCGTTCCCGGTGTACCGCGACGCGCGCGGCGAGTTCGCGCTGCGCTACGGGGTGCGGGAGGCGACGGCCTTCGTGGTCCGTCCGGACGGCTACCTGGGCGCCCGGCTGTGCCCGCCGACGGCCGACGGGCTGGCCGGGTACCTCGCGGGGGTCTTCGCGTAACGGGGACGGCTACGCCGTCTCCTCGGTCGGGACGCACAGCACCGGGACCGGGGAGAGGTGCAGGAGCTTGTGCGGGGTGGAGCCGAGGAGGGCGCCCCGGATCGGGCTGTCGCCCCAGGTGCCGACGATGATGACGCGGGCGTCGTGGTGTTCGGCGGCGGCGAGCAGCGCCTGGGCGGGCCTGTCGTCCATCACCTCGACGGTCGAGGGGACCCCAGCCTCGTCGGCGGCCTCGACGGCCCGGGCGAGGGCGCTGCGGCCCGCCTGGAGGACGGCCTCGCGGTGGGCGCGGTACTCCTCACCTGCGGCGCCGGGGGCGGCCGCGCCGTAGACGAGGACCAGCGGTTCCCCGAAGGCGGTGGCCACCTCCAGCGCGACGCGCAGGGCCCGCTCGGCTCCGGGGGACTCGTCGTACCCGAGGACTACGGACATCCGGGCCTCCTCAGTTCTTCCCGCGGACGAGGGCCGGGTCGACCACGCCCCGCCGTTCCTGCCAGAACCTGCCGTCGCGGATCCGCCAGAAGCACATGAGGAGGACGCCGGCGACCGCGATGCCGATGCCGATGACCAGGGGCGGCCCGAGGCCGAACCAGGAGACGCCGCTGGCCGAGTTCCGCGGGTTGGACATGTCCTGGATGGACTCCACCAGCAGCCAGGCCAGCAGTCCGGCGCCGACCAGCGGGCCGACGCCGATGAGGAGGAGGTTGTGGGCGTTCTCCAGCAGGTGGCGGCGGTAGTAGACGGCGCAGGCCAGGCCGGTGAGGGCGTAGTAGAAGGCGATGAGCAGCGAGAGCGCGGTGAGGGAGTCGAGCAGGGCGTTCTCACTGATCTGGTTGACCGCGAGGTACCAGACGATGGCGATGGCGGCCACCCACCAGGTGCTGACGTCCGGGGTGTGGAAGCGGTGGTGGATGTGGGCGAGGTGCGGGGGCAGGGCGTGCCGGCGGGCCATGGACAGGGCGGTGCGGGAGGCCGGGATGATCGTCGTCTGGGTGGAGGCGAGGGCGGAGGTGCAGACGGCGAGGAGGACCATCCAGTCCCAGCCGCCCATCACCTCGTGCGCGAGGACGGCGAAGATGGCCTCCTCCTCGCCGGCGTTCTCGGCCAGGAACTTCGTCCCGGCGTAGGCGACGATCGCGAAGCCGACGGACAGGTAGGTGACGAGCAGCACCAGGGTGGACCAGATGCCGGCCTTGCCGGGCGCGGTGGCGGAGTCCTCGACCTCCTCGGTGAGGTTGACGGCCGACTCCCAGCCCCAGTAGATGAACACGCCGAGCAGCAGGCCTCCGGTGAGGGCGCTGCCGCCGGCGCCGAAGGGGTTGAGCCAGGTGACGGAGGGGTGGACGGCGTCGAGGGTGCTGGTGCCGGCGTAGACCCGGTAGATGGCGACGACGGCGAAGACCAGGAGGAAGAACACCTGGGCGAGGATGAGGACGTCCTGGAAGTGGGCCGACAGTTCGGTGCCGATGACGCAGATCGCGGTCATGGCGAGGATCAGCACGACGGTGAGGGTCTGGCGGACCACGGTGTTGGCGGCCAGGTCGTCCAGGCCGAAGGCCAGCAGCCCGAAGTGGACGGCGACGTCGGCGAGGGAGCCGATGACGAGGACGCCGGTCATGGTGATGGCCCAGCCGCCGAGCCAGCCCGCCCAGGGGCCCATGGCGCGGGTCACCCAGGAGAAGGTGGTGCCGCAGTCCTGGTCGACCTTGTTGAGGTAGTAGAAGGCGGCGGCGATGAGCAGCATCGGGACGAACGAGGCCAGCATCACGCCCGGGGCGTAGATCCCGGCGATGGCGACGATCGGGCCGATGACGGCGGCCAGGGAGTACGCGGGCGAGGTCGAGTTCAGGCCGATGACGAGCGCGTCGAGGAAGCCGATCGCGCCGGCCTGGAGGGTGTCCTCGCCGGAGGCGGCGTCGGGGAGGGTGTCCTCCGGTCGGCCGCGGTCGCCCTGGTCCATGTACGCATCGTCACGCGCGGGGCGGTGGCGCGCGAGGCGGCACGGGGCGTCCGGGTGGCGGCGGCCCGCGCCGGGGGCGGGGCGGGGGGTGGCGGGGCCGCCGGGCCGGGTCTCAGGGGCGGGTGTTCCAGCCCGCGATCACCGGGAGGCCGTGTTCCGTGGAGAGTTCGCTGACGGTGCCCGTGCGCAGCAGGAACAGCCGGCCCTCCTGCGGGGGCAGGCCCAGGTAGCGGGCGGTCAGGACGCGCAGGAAGTGGCCGTGGGCGACGAGGACCACGTCCCCCTTGCCGGCCCGCAGCACCTCCGCGGCCCGGGCCAGGACGCGGTCGGCGCGGGCGCCGACCTGGGCGGCGTCCTCTCCCGGGTGCCGGGCGTCGCCGGGCGGGACGCCGTCGGTCCACAGCGACCAGTCGGGGCGGGTCCGCTGGATCTCGGCCGTGGTGATGCCCTCGTAGCCGCCGTAGTCCCACTCGTGGAGGTCGGGGTCGGGGACCCCGTCGGTCAGCCCCGCGAGTTCGGCCGTGGCCACGGCCCGGCTGAGCGGGCTGGTCAGTACCAGGGCGGGGTTCCGGTCGCGGAAGTAGGGGGCCAGCGAGAGGGCCTCGTCGGCCCCCCGCGCGGTCAGCGGCACGTCGGTGAGCCCGGTGTGGCGCCCGTTGGCGCTCCACGCCGTCTCCCCGTGCCTCACCAGCAGCAGATCACTCATGTCCCGGACCCTACGGGGCGGCCCTCGCGCCCGGCATGTCGGGCCGGTGGAGCGGGGCGGGCGTGTCACTGTCGGACGTCATGGACGTGCGCGCGTGCGAGCGGCTGACCCAACTGCTGCTGGTGCTGACCTGGGTGACCGGGCTGATCGAGGCGGTCAGCCTGCTGGCGCTGGGGCCGGTGTTCACCGCCATGCAGACCGGGAACGTGCTGTTCCTGTCCTTCGGGCTGGCCCATCAGGGGCACCTGCCCGCGCTGGCGGCCGGGGTGTCCCTGCTGTCCTTCGCCGTGGGGGCCGTCTGCGCGGCCCGGCTGGAGGGGGCGGCGGAGGCCCGGGGGCGGCACTGGTTCGTGCTCGGGCTGTGCGTCGAGGCGGCGCTGATCACCGTCGCGGCGGGGATCGGCTGGGGCCTGGCGCCGCGGTTCGGGGGCCCGGCCCCCCGGCACCTGCTGACCGCGTCCGCCCTGGCGGTGGCGATGGGCTTCCGCAACGTCACGAGCATGCGGGTCAACCTGCCGGGGGTGCCGACGACCCTGGTCACCCGGTCCATGACCGCGCTGCTCGGCGGATCGGCGCTGGGGCACGACAACGCGTTCGGGTACGGGACGGGGGCGTGGGGGCGGCGCGCCCGCGGGGTGGCCGCGATGTTCACGGGCGGGCTGACCGGGGGGCTGCTGGTGCGGGCGGGCTGCCCGGTGAACTGGCTGCTGCTGCCGGCGGCCGCGGTGGTGCTGGCCGTGGCGCTGGCGTACGTGCGGCAGCCGGCCCTGCGCAGCGTCTGACGCGGGAGCGGGCGCGGCCGTTCAGGAGCGGGCGCCCCGGCGTCCTTCGAGGAAGCGGGCCTGGGCCTCGGCGAGGCCGACCACCGGCTCGGGGTAGTCGTACCGGGCCCGTTCGGCGGCGGGCAGCCGCCAGGGTTCGTGGACGCGGGGTGCGGGCAGGCCGGCGAGTTCGGGCACCCAGCGGTGGACGTAGCGGCCCTCGGGGTCGTAGCGCAGGCCCTGGCGGACGGGGTTGAGGACCCGGTTGGGCCGGGTGTCGGTGCCGGTGCCGGCCACCCACTGCCAGTTGAGCTGGTTGTCGGCCACGTCCCCGTCCACGAGGAGGTCGAGGAAGTGGCGGGCCCCGGTGCGCCAGTCCGCGTAGAGGGTCTTGGTGAGGAAGCTGGCGGCCAGCAGCCGGCCCCGGTTGTGCATCCAGCCTTCGTGGCGCAGCTGGCGCATGGCCGCGTCGACCACGGGGTATCCGGTGCGGCCCTCCTTCCAGGCCCGGACCTCCTCCTCGGCGGCGCGGCCGGTGCGCCAGTGGTCGTGGCGGGGCCGGTAGTCCTCGGCGGCGGCCTCGGGGCGGGCGGCGAGGACCTGGTGGTGGAAGTCGCGCCAGCACAGCTGGCGGACGAAGGCCTCGGCTCCGGGTCCGCCGGCCGCGCGGGCCCGCTGGGCGGCCTCGGCGGGTGAGAGGGTGCCGAAGTGCAGGTGCGGGGAGAGCCGGGAGGTGGCGTCGGCGGCGAGGTCGTCGTGGGTGTCCTCGTAGCGGGCGAGGCCCGAGCGCAGCCAGCGGGTCAGCAGCCGGCGGGCCTCGTCCTCGCCGCCGCGCGCCAGGCCCGGGGAGGTCCCGGTGACGGCGGAGCGGCGGGGCGGCTCCTCGGATCCGATGTCCTCGGGGACGCGGACCACGCGCGGGGCGGCGACCGCCCGGCGCGGCGGCAGTTCGCTCCAGCGGCGCAGGTAGGGGGTGAAGACGGCGAAGTGGTCGGAGCCGCGGCCGCTGGGGAGGACCGCGCCGGGGGCGACCGCGGTGATCACGGCGTCGTGGGCGTGCAGGGCGCACCCCTGGGCCCGGAGGGCTTCGCGCAGGCGGCGTTCGCGGGCCTGCGCGAAGCGGCTGACCCCGGCGGCGAGGTGCAGCTCGACGGCGCCGGCCTCCCGGACGACGGCGGCGACCTCGTCGGCCGCCTCCCCGGAGCGCAGGACGAGGCGGCCGCCCCGCTCGCGCAGTCCGGCGTCCAGGCCGGCGAGGCAGTCGGCGAGGAAGGCCGTCCGGTTGGGCGCGGCGAAACCGGCGCGTCCGACGGCCCGGTCGCGGACGAAGAGGGGGACGACCCGGTCGCAGGAGGCCAGGGCGGCGCGCAGCGGCGGGTGGTCGTGCAGGCGCAGGTCGCTGGTGTACAGGACCACGGCGGTCTTCACGGCGCGGGCCTCCCTCGTCCGAAGTCTGGATGATCCGGGCTTGTCGGACCATTGGTACAGTCCTGGCATGGCGGTGGACGAGCTCGACACCCGGATCCTGCGTCTGCTGATCGAACAGCCGCGCACCAGCGTCCGCGAGTACGCCCGGATCCTCGGCGTGGCGCGCGGGACCCTCCAGGCCCGGCTGGACCGGCTGGAGCGCACGGGGGTGATCACCGGCAGCGGCCCCGCCCTGTCCCCCGCGGCGCTCGGGCACCCGGTGCTGGCCTTCGTGCACATCGAGGTCACCCAGGGGCACCTGGACGACGTGGGTGACGCCCTGGCCGCCGTGCCGGAGATCATCGAGGCCTTCTCGATCACCGGCGGCGGGGACCTGCTGACCCGGGTCGCGGCGCGGGACAACGCCCACCTGGAGGACGTGATCCAGCGGCTGATCCGGCTGCCGGGGGTGGTCCGCACCCGGACGGAGGTGGCCCTGCGGGAGCGGGTCGCGCACCGGCTGCTGCCGCTGGTCGAAGCCGTGGGACGGGCGGCGCGCAAACCCTGACAGGATGGGGCGGACAGCGATACGACCGGCAGGACGGGCACAGCGGATGATATCCGTCATATTCGATCTCGACGGCACCCTCGTGGACAGCGAGCCGAACTACTACGAGTCCGGGCGGCTCACCCTGGAGCGGCACGGCGTGCCCGACTTCACCTGGGAGCAGCACGCCCGGTTCATCGGCATCGGGACCCTGGAGACGCTGGAGGTCCTCAAGGAGCGGTACGGGCTCCGGGCGCCGGTGGAGCAGCTGCTGGCGGAACAGAACGCCGCCTATCTGGAGCTGGCCCGGACCCGTACGGAGGCCTTCCCCGAGATGCGGGGGCTCGTGGAGCGGCTGCACGCGCGGGGGGTGCCGATGGCGGTGGCCTCCGGGTCCTCGCGGGAGGCGATCGACGCCGTGCTGGAGGGCACCGGGCTGGCGGCCCTGCTGGGCACGGTGGTCTCCGCCGAGGAGGTCGAACGGGGAAAGCCCGCGCCGGACGTGTTCCTTGAGGCGGCCCGCCGGCTGGGCGCCGACCCGGCCTCCTGCGTGGTGGTCGAGGACGCGGCGCCGGGGGCCCTGGCCGCCCGCGCCGCCGGGATGGCCTGCCTGGCGGTCCCGTACGTCGCGCGGAGCGCCGCCGACCCGGCCTTCGCCGGCGCGGGCCTGCTCTTCCCGGGCGGCCAGGCGGAGTTCACGGCGGCCGCGGCGGAGGAGTGGCTGGGCTCGCTCGGCACCGGGTGGCCCGGGGGCGCGTGACCGGCGCCGCCGGGCGGCGAGGGCTCGGGCCGCAACTGCCGGGCGGCGGGGGCTGCCGTCCGGCGGGGGGCTTCAGCGCATGACGCGCGGGAGGCGCAGGCTGAGCAGGAGGGTCAGGGCGATCAGCCCGAGCTGCACCAGCAGGGTGACGGTGAGGGCGTCGCGCATGCCGAGCGAGGCGTCCAGCGCGAGGAAGAGGCTGCCGAGGGTCGCCACGCCCAGCGCCAGGGAGGACTGCTGCGTGGTGACCATGACCCCGCCGCCCACCCCGGCCCGGTCGGCCGGCACGTCGGAGAGCATCAGCCGCATCAGCACCGGCAGCTGGAGCCCCTGTCCCAGGCCCGCGAGGGCCACACCGGGGGCGAGGGCGGCCAGCCCCAGGTCCGGCCAGCCGCGCCACACGGTGACCGCGAGCAGGCCGATGCCGACGGCCTGGATGACCCCGCCGGCGGTGACGACCCGGCTGCCGAAGCGCCCGACCAGCCGGGGCCCGGCGAGCGAGGCGGCGAAGAAGGCCACGGCCAGCGGCACCAGGGCCAGGCCCGCCGACACCGGCCCCATGCGCAGGCCCTGCTGGAGCGCGACGGCGAAGGCGAACATGAACCCGCTGAAGCCGATCGAGAAGGGCAGCAGCATCACCAGCCCGCGGCGCAGCGACACCAGCCGCAGCAGGCTCGGCGGCACCAGCGGGGTCCGGCCGAGGCGGTCGGCGCGGCGCTCGGTCAGGTAGAAGGCCACGGCGGCCGGCGGGAAGACGGCCAGCGAGAGCCACGTCCACAGCGGCCACCCGGCCGCGCGGCCCTCCGTCAGCGGCAGCAGCAGGGACACCAGGGTCAGGCCCAGCAGCAGCGTCCCCGGCACGTCCACGGACGCCGGACGCTCGGAGCGGGTCTCCGGGACGGACCGGAGGGTGAGCACCAGCCCGACGAGCACCACCGGCACGTTGACCAGGAACACCGAGCGCCAGCCGGAGCCGGCCACGTCCGCGGCGACCAGGACCCCGCCGAGGATCTGCCCGGCGACCATCGACAGTCCGGCGGTGGCCCCGTACAGGCTCATCGCCCGGGCCCGGCGCGGGCCCTGCGTGGTGGCCTGGATGGTGGCGAGCACCTGCGGCAGCATCAGCGCGGCCGCGGCGCCCTGCGCCACCCGGGCGCCGACCAGGGTCCAGGCGGTGGGGGCCAGGCCGCAGGCGAGGGAGGTGACGCCGAAGGCGGCCATGCCGATCAGGAAGAGCCGGCGCCGGCCGGCCATGTCGCCGAGGCGGCCGCCGAGCACCAGCAGCACCGAGTAGGCGACGCCGTAGCCGCCCACCACCAGTTCCAGCATGGCCGGGCCGGCGGCGAGGTCGGTGTCGATGGCGGGGAGGGCCACGTTGACGATGAAGAAGTCGATGAGCGGGAGGGCCGCGCCCAGCAGCACGGTGAACAGCCCGAGGGGCGAGATCCCGGCGGGAGCGGCCCCGGCCGGGGCGGGGGCGGCGGCGGTGGACGGACGGGGCGGCGTTCGTACGGTGGTTTCGGTCACGGAAGAGACGATCCTCCTCCGCTCAGCCTGGTACCAGAGTCTCTTTATCCTGGTACCGGCAGTACCTGGAAACCGGCTGCGCGATACGGCAGGCTGGACCCATGACCACTGTGGCCCCCCAGAGCGACCTGCGCCGGCACGAGCTGGCCGACTTCCTGCGCAGCCGCCGCGAACGGATCACCCCCGAGCAGGTCGGACTGGCCCGCGGCGCACGCCGCCGCACGCCCGGGCTGCGCCGCGAGGAGGTGGCCCAGCTCTCCGCCGTCGGCGTCACCTGGTACACCTGGCTGGAGCAGGCCCGCGAGATCCAGGTGTCCCCCCAGGTGCTGGACGCCCTGGCGCGCGCCCTGCTGCTGGACTCCACCGAGCGCGCGCACCTCTTCGCCCTGGCGGGCGGGACGGATCCGGCACCGGACACCCGGTGCGCGAGCGTGACCCCGGCGCTGCGCGCCATGCTCGACCAGCTGGACCCGATCCCGGCGTGCGTGCAGAACAGCCGCTACGACATCCTCGCCTACAACTCCACCTACGCGCGCCTCCTGTGCGACCTGGACCGGCTGCCGCGCGAGGACCGCAACTGCCTGTGGCTGGCCTTCACCAACGCCGAGTGGCGGGCGTCGCTGGCCGACATGCCGGAGGTGAACCGGCTGCTGGCGGCCAAGTTCCGCGCCTCGATGGCCGGCCACCTCGCCGAACCGGCCTGGAAGGCCCTGCTGGCCCGGCTGGAGGGGGCCTCGCCGGAGTTCCGGGAGATCTGGGCGCGGCACGAGGTGGTCGGGCTGGGCAGCAACAGGAAGTACGTCCGCAACGCCCATGTGGGCCTGCTCCGCCTGGAGCACACCAGCCTGTGGCTGGGCCCGGCGGCCGGCCCGCGCCTGACGACCTTCGTCCCGCTGGACGAGGAGACCCGCCTGCGCCTGGAGGAGCTCCGCTCCCTGGCGCCGGTCGCGGCCTGAGGCCCGTCCCCTCCCCCGGTGGGGGAAGATCCCGCGCGCCCCGCGAGTTGGTAGAACCGTGAACGAAATGGTGCGGGACGCGGCGGACGTGGACGTGGTGGTCGTGGGGGCCGGGCAGGCCGGCCTGTCCACCGCCTACCACCTGGCCCGGGCCGGCATAGACCACGTGGTGCTGGACCACTCCCCCCGGCCGGGCGGGGCCTGGCAGTTCCGGTGGCCCACGCTCACCTACGGCAAGGTGCACGGGATGCACGCGCTGCCCGGGATGGAGCTGTCCGGCGCCGATCCGCTGCGGCCCTCGTCCGAGGTGATCGGGGAGTACTTCGCGGCGTACGAGGAGCGGTTCGGGCTGCGCGTGCGGCGGCCCGTGGACGTGACGGCCGTCCGCGAGGGCGGCGGCGGGCGGCTGCTGGTGGAGTCCGCGTCCGGGAACTGGTCGGCGCGGGCGCTGGTCAACGCCACCGGGACCTGGGACCGGCCGTTCTGGCCGCACTACCCGGGCCAGGAGCTGTTCCGGGGGCGGCAGCTGCACACCGCGCGGTACCGGGGGCCGGCGGAGTTCGCCGGGGCCCGGGTCATCGTGGTGGGCGGGGGCACCTCGGCGGTGCAGCACCTGCTGGAGGTCTCCGAGGTCGCCGCGGAGACCACCTGGGTCACCCGCAGGCCCCCCGTCTTCCGCGACGGGGGCTTCGGGGAGGCGGAGGGCCGGGCGGCGGTGGCCCTGGTCGAGGAGCGGGTACGCCGGGGGCTGCCCCCGCGCAGCGTGGTCAGCGTGACCGGTCTGCCGCTGAACGAGGCCGTACGGGCCGGGCTGGAGTCCGGGGTACTGGACCGGCTGCCCGCCTTCGACCGGATCACCCCGACCGGGGCCGTCTGGGCGGACGGGCGGCGGGTGGAGGCGGACGTGATCCTGTGGGCCACCGGTTTCCGGCCCGCCGTCGACCACCTGGCCCCGCTGCGGCTGCGCGAGCCGGGCGGCGGGATCCGGATCGAGGGGACCGGGGCGGTCCGCGACGAACGCGTCCACCTGGTCGGGTACGGGCCCTCGGCCTCGACCATCGGGGCCAACCGGGCGGGCGGGGCCGCCGTCCGCGAGATCCGCCGCCTGCTGGCCCGGGGACCGGTGGTCCCGGCCCCGGCCCCGGCCTGACCCGCCGCCCGGTGTCACGGAGGGTCTGTGGGGGCGCCCCTCATCTCACGGGAGCGGCGGGAGCTGCCGGGGTGGCGCGCCCGGCCGGGGTGAGGGACGCGGCCGGGGTCGCGGCCCGGGCCGGGGGGCCCGCCTGGGCGCGGGCCGGCCTGCCGGGCGCCGTGGCGGCGGGCGTGGCGGCCGCCGCCGCGCGGAGCCGGTTGAACTCCGCGACGTGCTTGCGGTGTTCCTCGTAGGTGGCGGAGAAACGGGTGTCGCCGGGCTTCACGGTGACGAAGAACAGCCAGTCGCCCGGGGCCGGGGCGACCGCCGCGGCCATGGCCTGGAGGCCGGGGCTGTCGATGGGCGTGGGCGGCAGGCCCTGGCGCTCGTAGGTGTTGAAGGGGTGGTCGATGCGGGTGTCCTTGACCTTGACGTCCACGGTGTTGCGGTTGAGCGCGTAGTTGAGGGTGGAGTCCATCTGGAGCGGCATCGACTTCGCGAGCCGGTTGTGGACGACCCGGGCGACCTTGGCCATGTCCGCCGGGTTGTCCGCCTCGGCCTCGATGATGCTGGCGAGGGTGGCCGTCTGGTACGGGGTCATGCCGTGGGCCCGGCCCCCGTCGGCGACGGCCTTGGAGGCGAGCCTCTGGTTGGCCGTCCGCACCATGGTCGCGAGCAGGTCGGCCGGGGTGGTCTTCGAGGTCACCGGGTAGGTCGCCGGGAACAGGTAGCCCTCCGGGTTGCCCTTCGCCTCGGCGGGCAGGGCCAGACCGGCCGTGGCCACGGACGCGGCGGTGGTGCCGACCGGGAGCCGGAGCTCCTTGTCGACGGCGGCGTAGACCTGCGGGGCCCGCCACCCCTCGGGGATCAGCAGCTGGCGCGGCTTCTCGGGCGCTTCCGTGCCGGACAGCAGGGGGACGAGGACCGCCGCCCCGAGCCCGATCCCGAGCAGTGCGGTGAACAGGAGCAGCAGGCGGCCTCGGCGGGTGAGCCGGGAGCGGTGCTGCGGCGGCTGGTACGCATGAGGCATGGCGGCACGTTAGCCCCCTTATGTCAGGGTTCTACGCACCACGCCCCATTGCGGTCGTATGATCACACGTTCACCGGAGCCGGTGCGGCATCCGCGTCCCGGTCCCGCTCCCGCCCGGACGCCTGCCCCGCCTGGGGCGCGTGGGCCGCGTCCCGGTCCCGGCGGACCAGTGCGGCGTAACGGCCGCCGGCCCCCAGCAGTTCCTCGTGCGTACCGCGCTCGGCGATCCGCCCGGCGTCCAGGACCACGATCTGGTCGGCGTCCCGGATGGTGGAGAGGCGGTGGGCGATGGTGATGGTGGTGCGGCCCCGGGAGAGGTTGTCGATGGCCCGCTGCACGGCATGCTCGGTGCGGGTGTCGAGCGCGCTGGTGGCCTCGTCCAGGATGAGGACCGGGGGGTCGCGCAGGATGGTCCGCGCGATCGCCAGGCGCTGCTTCTCGCCTCCGGAGAAGCGGTAGCCGCGCTCGCCGACCAGGGTGTCGTACCCGTCCGGCAGGGACTCGATGTGCTCGTGGATCTGCGCCGCGCGGGCCGCCTCGGCGATCTCCTCGTCGGTGGCGTCCGGCTTGGCGAAGCGGAGGTTGTCGGCGACGGAGGCGTGGAAGAGGTAGGTCTCCTGGGAGACCACGCCTATGGAGCGGGCCAGCGAGTCGAAGTCCAGGTCGCGCACGTCCACCCCGTCGAGGGCGACCCGTCCGCCGGTCACGTCGTAGAGCCGGGGAACCAGGTAGCTGAGCGTGCTCTTGCCGGAGCCGGTCGGGCCGACCACCGCCAGGGAGCCGCCCGCCGGGACGGTGACGTCGATGCCGGTGAGGGTCGGGCCGGTCTTGGCCTCGTACGCGAAGTGCACGTCCTCCAGGCGGACCTCGCCCTTCGCGCGGCCCAGCCGGACCGGGTCCTCGCGCTCGGTGATGTCCACCGGAAGGTCGAGGTACTCGAAGATCCGGGCGAAGAGGGCGAGCGAGGTCTGGATCTGCACGCCGGTCGACAGCAGGCTCACGGCGGGCCGGAACAGGCCCTGCTGGAGGGTGACGAAGGCGACCAGGGTGCCGACGGAGAGCGAGGGGGCGCCCGCCTGGAGGGCTATGCCGGCCGCCCAGTAGATGAGCGCGGGCATGGCCGCCATCACGATGCCGATGGTGGACATCCGCCAGCGCCCGGCCATGCTGGAGCGCACCTCCAGGCCGACCAGCTTCTCCGACTCCTCGGCGAAGGCGGCGGTGAGGGACTCGGAGCGGCCCATGGTGCGGCCGAGCAGGATGCCGCTGACCGACAGCGACTCGGTGACCGTGGCGGCCATGGCGGCCATCTGCTTCTGCCGCTTGGTGGTGATCCTCTTGCGCTCGCGGCCGACGCGGCGGCTGATCCACACGAAGAGGGGCAGCAGGAACAGGGAGACGAGGGTGAGCCGCCAGTCGAGCGCGAGCATCGCGACGACGGAGGCGATGACGGCGGTCAGGTTCGACACGAGCGAGGTCGCCGTCGAGGTGACGGTGGCCTGCATGCCGCCGATGTCGTTGGCTATGCGGGACTGCACCTCGCCGGTGCGGGTGCGGGTGAAGAAGGCCAGCGGCATGCGCTGGAGCTGGGCATAGACGGCGGTGCGCAGATCGTGCATGACGCGCTGCCCGACCGTGGTGGAGATCAGCGTCTGCAGGACGCCGAACACGCTGGTCACGACCGCCGTCAGGATCATGCCGAGCGCCAGCAGGCTGAGCAGCCCGGTCCGGCCCTGGGGGATCGCGACGTCCAGGATCTCCTTGAGCAGGAACGGCGAGGCGACGGCGACCAGCGAGGACGCGCCGACCAGCGCGCCCACGACGGCCAGGCGGCCCCGGTAGGGCCGGAACAGGCCGATGATGCGGCGCATCTCGCGCGGCCGGTCGCCGGGGGCCGGCCGGCTGGGGTCGAGGGCTTCGTTCGACGGGGTCCACTTCGGCTCGTCGCTGTGCATGGGCCTCCTTCCGCAGGGGACTCAGGTGAGCCTAGCTCATTGTTACCTATACTCACAATGAATCCCGTCCTGCTACTGTTCCCAGTATGAGCACCGGTTCCGAGAGCGACACCCGCGATTCCACCGACGGCGTCCTCGCCGAGCAGCTGCTGCGCCTCACGCGCCGGCTCCACCGCATCCAGAAGCGCCACATGGAACCGCTCGGGATCACCCCCGCCCAGGGCCGGCTGCTGCGCATCGTGGCGCACTACGGGGACGGCCCGCCGCCCCGAATGGCCGACCTGGCCGCCCGTCTGGAGGTCGTCCCGCGCGCCGTGACCACGCTGGTCGACGCCCTGGAGGCGGCCGACCGCGTGCGCCGGGTGCCCGACCCGGCGAACCGGCGCGTGATCCGGATCGAGCTCACCGAGACCGGCCGCGCCACGCTGCGCCGTCTGCGCAACGCGCGAACCGACGCGGCAGAGGAGATCCTGGCCCCGTTGACCGCGGAACAGCGCGAGGTGCTCGGCGGTCTGCTCAACGCGCTCGCGGACGTCCCGGCGGAGCGCCGCTGCTGAAACGGTCCCTCTCACGGGCGCCGCGTGCGGCGGGCCGGGGCGCCCACACGGACGAGGGGTCGCACATGCCGCTGTTCGAACCGAAGCCCGGTGCCCTGCGCCCGCGCCGCCACGGCGCCCCCGCCCCCGACCGGGTCCCGGACCGGACGGCCTCCGGCACACCGCGGACCCTGCGCGAGGAGCTCACCGGGCTCCTCGGCGCCGAGAAGGTGCTGTGGCGGGTCTCCGACCTGGTCCGCTACGCCACCGACGCCTCCCCCTACCGCTTCGTCCCGCAGGTCGTGGTGATCGCCGAGGACATCGACGACATCTCCGCCGTCCTCTCCTACGCCCACGGCAGGCAGCGCGAGGTGGTCTTCCGCGCCGCCGGGACCTCCCTGAACGGCCAGGCCCAGGGCGAGGACGTGCTGGTCGACGTACGCCGCCACTGGCGCGGCGTCGAGGTCCTCGACGGGGGCCGGCGCGCCCGGATCCGGCCCGGCACCACCGTCTTCCGCGCCAACGCCGCCCTCGCCCGCCACGGCCGGGTCCTGGGCCCCGACCCGGCCAGCGCGATCGCCTGCACCCTGGGCGGGGTCGTCGCCAACAACTCCTCCGGCATGACGGCCGGCACCACCAGGAACGCGTACCGCACGCTGTCCTCCCTCACCCTCGTCCTGCCGACCGGCACCGTCGTGGACACCGCCGACCCGCTCGCCGACGAGGAGCTGGCGCGCGCCGAACCGGCCCTGTGCCACGGGCTCATGGAGCTCAAGCGGGAGATCGAGGCCGACCCGGCCCTCGTCGCGCGGATCCGCGCCAAGTACGAGATCAAGAACACCACCGGCTACCGGCTCGACGCCTACCTCGACGGCACCACCCCCGTCGAGATCCTGCGCGGCCTCGCCGTCGGCTCGGAGGGCACCCTCGCCTTCATCGCCGAGGTCGTCTTCGACACCCTGCCCCTCGACCGGGAGCTCGTCAGCGCCCTGCTGTTCTTCCCCTCCCTCCCGGCGGCCGCCGCCGCGGTCCCGCTCTTCAACGAGGCAGGGGCGCTCGCCGTCGAGTTGATGGACGGCAACACCCTGCGCGCCTCGGTCAGCGTCCCCGGGGTCCCCGCCGACTGGGCGGCGCTGCCCAAGGACACGGCGGCGCTGCTGGTGGAGTTCCGCGCGCCGGACGCCGCCGGGCGCGCGGAGTACGAGCGCCGGGCGGCGGCCGTACTGCCCTCCCTGGACCTGGTCGCGCCGGTCGCCTCCGTCACCAACGCCTTCACCCGTGACCCGGCCGTCATCGCCGGCTGCTGGAAGGCCCGCAAGGCCTTCGTCACCGCCGTCGGCGGGGCCCGGCCCCCGGGCACCACCCTGATCACCGAGGACTTCGCCGTACCGCCGTCCCGGCTGGCCGAGGCCTGCGAGGCGCTGCTGGCCCTCCAGGCGGAGCACGGCTTCGACGCGGCCGTCGCGGGGCACGCGGCCCACGGCAACCTGCACTTCCTGCTGGCCTTCGACGCCGCCCGGCCCCAGGACGTGGACCGGTACGCGGCCTTCATGGACGCCTTCTGCCGGCTCACGGTCGAGCGGTTCGACGGCTCGCTGAAGGCCGAGCACTCCACCGGCCGCAACATGGCCCCCTTCCTGGAGCTGGAGTGGGGGCCCGCCGCCACCGACCTGATGTGGCGCACCAAGCGGCTGATCGACCCGGAGGGCATCCTCGCCCCGCGGATCCTCCTCGACCGCGATCCGCGGGCGCACCTGCGCGGCCTCAAGACGATCCCCCGGGTGGAGGCGGAGGCCGACCCCTGCATCGAGTGCGGGTTCTGCGAACCGACCTGTCCCAGCGAGGACCTGACGACCACTCCGCGCCAGCGGATCGCGCTGCGCCGCGAGATGATGCGCCAGGCACCCGGCTCCCCGGTCCTGGGCCGGCTGCTCGACGCCTACGGGTACGACGCCGTCGACACCTGCGCGGGCGACTCCACCTGCGCGCTCGCCTGCCCCGTCGGCATCGACACCGGCGCCCTGATGCGGGAGTTCCGCCACCGGCGGCACGGCCCGTTCGAGGAGCGTGCCGCCGCGCTGGCCGCCGAGCGGTTCGCCGTCGTGGAGGCCGCCGCCCGGCTGGCCGTGGCCGCCGCCGGCCGGGCCGGGGACCGGCTGCCGTCCGCCGTCACCCGGGCCGCGCGCAGGGCCGTACGCCCCGACCTGGTGCCGCGGTGGCTCCCGCCCATGCCCGGGGCCGCCGCGCGCCGGCTGCCCCCGACCCGGCGGGTGGGCGCGGCCGCCGTGTACTACCCGGCCTGCGTCAACCGGATCTTCGGCGGCCCCGGGGACCGTCCCGGGCCCTCGCTGCCGGAGGCGGTGGTGGCCCTGGCGGAACGGGCGGGCAGGCCGGTGTGGATCCCGCGCGACGTCCGGGGCACCTGCTGCGCGACGATCTGGCACTCCAAGGGGTACGAGGCCGGCAACCGGCTGATGGCGGACCGGATCGTGGCGGCCGCCTGGGGCTGGACCGCCGGGGGCCGCCTCCCGCTCGTGGTCGACGCCTCCTCCTGTGCCCTGGGGCTGGCCCGGGAGGTGGTCCCGTACCTGAGCGAGGACAACCGGGAGCTGCACGCGGAACTGAGGATCGTGGACTCCGTCGTCTGGGCGGCGGAGGAACTGCTGCCGCACCTGGAGGTGCGGCGCACGGCCGGGTCCGCGGTCCTCCATCCCACCTGCTCGACGCGGCACCTGGGGGACGAGGAACAGCTGCGCGCGGTGGCCGGGGCCTGCGCCGACGAGGTGGTGGTCCCGGACGACGCGGGCTGCTGCGCCTTCGCCGGCGACCGGGGGATGCTGCACCCGGAGCTGACGGCCTCGGCGACGGAGCGGGAGGCGGCGGAGGTGGCCGCGCGGCCGTACGACGCGTACCTGTCGGCGAACCGGATGTGCGAGGTGGGCATGGAGCGGGCCACCGGGCACCCCTACGCCTCGGTCCTCCTCGAACTGGAGCGCGCCACCCGGCCCTGATCCCTTCCGCACGCCCCTCGTACGCCCCCGCGCGGTGCGCGCCCCGGGTGCGTACGGCGTGCGCCGAGCGGCGCCCCCCGGCCGGAAAATCGATTGCCGGGGCCGCGACCGGAAGGCGAACCTTGCGTGGTTTGCACTCACCGAGCCGTGATGGGGCGTCATGCAGATCAGCGACCTTCCGTATCCGGATCCCGGGGTACCCGACGCCCGCTCCGGACCGCGTTTCCTGTGGTGGCTGGCCCGGGGCCAACTCGGCGGGCAGGCCCGGAGCCTGGCCTGGGGGCTGGTGCACTTCTGCGGCATCGCCGGGCTGCCGTACGCGGTGGGCCTGGGCGTCGAGGCGGCCGTCGACCGCGACGGCGGGCGGCTGCTGCTGGTCGGCGGGCTCCTCCTGCTGGTCGGCGCGGCCATCGCGACGGGCGACGCCATGCTGCACCGCAGCGCCGTCACCAACTGGATCACCGCCGCCGCGCGGGTGCAGCAGCTGCTCGCCCGCAAGACGGCCGAACTGGGCTCGGCCCTGACCCGCCGGGTCGCGGCCGGGGAGGTGGTGGCCGTGTCCACCGGGGACGTGGAGAAGATCGGCTGGTTCGTCGAGGCGGTCTCCCGCTTCCTCGCCGCCGCGTTCGCCGTCGTGGTCATCTGCGTGGGGCTGCTGTTCTACGCGCCCGCGATCGGCGTGGTGGTCGCGGCGGGCGTCCCGGTGCTCGCGCTGTCCGTGCTGCCGCTGCTGCCCCGGGCCACCCGGCGCGCCGACGTGCAGCGCGAGAAGGCGGGCCGGGCCACCGAGCTGGCCTCCGACACGGTGGCGGGCCTGCGCGTGCTGCGCGGCATCGGCGGCGAGGAGCTCTTCCTCGACCGCTACCGCGAGGCCTCGCAGGAGGTCCGCGCGGCGGCGGTGCGCAGTGCCCGCATGTGGGCGCTGATCGCCGCGGTGCAGGTGGTGCTCCCGGGCGCCCTGATGATCACGGTGGTCTGGTACGGCTCCGTGCTCGTCCTGGACGGCCGGCTGGCGGTCGGTGAGCTCGTCGCCGCCTTCAGCGCCGTCGCCACGATGCTGTATCCGCTGCGGCACTTCGAGGAGATCGCGATGGCGTACTCCTTCTCGCGGCCCTCCGCCCAGCGGGCGGCCCGGGTGCTGTCGCTGACGCGCACGGACGGCGCGGCGGATCCCGCCGCCGACGGGCCGGCGGAGCCCCCGGCACCGGGCGGGGACCTGTACGACCCCGTGACGGGGCTGCTGGCCCCGGCCGGGCGCCTGACGGCGGTCGTGTGCGGGGACCCCGACCTGGCGGGCCGGCTCGCGGACCGCCTGGGCGGGCACGCGGTGACCGCCGGGGACCCCGGGGACGCTGAAGACGCTGGAGGCGCCGGGAACTCCGAGGACGCCGACGGGGCCGAGAGCGCCGGGCCGTCGGTGCTGCTCGGCGGGGTCGCGCTGGACGGCCTCGCGCTGGACGCGGCGCGCGGGCTGGTCCTCGTCCAGGACAAGGACCCGGTGCTGCTGTCCGGAACCCTGCGCGAGCTGTTCGAGGTACCGGCCTCGGGCGCGGTGACCGCCCAGGCGGCGCTGGCGGCGGCGCAGTGCGGGGACGTCCTGGACGCGCTGGTCCAGGCGGCTCCCGACGGGGTGGAGGACGCGATGGAGGCGCGGATCACCGAGCGCGGCCGGTCGTTGTCCGGCGGGCAGCGCCAGCGGCTCGCGCTGGCGCGGTCGCTGGTCACCGACCCGGAGGTGCTGGTACTGGACGAGCCGACCTCGGCGGTGGACGCGCACACCGAGGCGCGGATCGCCGACGGGGTCGCGGAGCTGCGCGCCGGGCGCACCACGGTGGTGCTGGCGTCCTCGCCGCTGCTGCTGGACCGCGCCGACCGGGTCGTCCTGGTGCACGGGGGCCGGGCCGTGGCGGCGGGCACCCACCGCGAGCTGCTGGGCGCCGAGCCGCGCTACCGGGCGGTCGTCACCCGGGAGACCGGCGGGGAGGGCGACGGGGAGCGCGACGGGGAGACCCGTTCGGACGAGGAACTCACAGAGATCGAGGAATCCGCATGATCGGTGTGGCTCCGCCGGAGTACGATCCGGCGGCCCCCGAGACGGCCGCGACCCTGCCCGTGGGCACGTCGGCGACCGTACGGGGCTATGTGCGCGGCCTGCTGCGGCGGCACCGGCGGGCCTTCACGGCGCTGGTGTGCGTCAACGCGGTCGCGGTGGTCGCCTCCATGGTCGGCCCGTACCTGCTGGGGCGGGTGGTGGACGGGCTCTCGACGGGTGCGCGGGAGCTGCACCTGGGGCGCGTGGCGCTGCTGTTCGCGCTGGCGCTCGCCGTCCAGACCTGCTTCGTGCGGCTGGTGCGGCTGCGCGGGGCGATGCTCGGCGAGGAGATGCTGGCCGATCTGCGCGAGGACTTCCTGGTGCGGTCGGTGGGGCTGCCGCCGGGCGTCCTGGAGCGGGCCGGTACCGGTGACCTGCTGTCGCGGATCACCACCGACGTCGACCGGCTGGCGAACGCGATGCGCGAGGCGGTGCCGCAGCTGGCCATCGGCGTGGTCTGGGCGGGGCTGTTGTACGGGGCGCTCGCGGTGACCGCGCCGCAGCTGGCGCTGGCCGCGCTGGTGGCGCTGCCGGTCCTGGTGCTGGGCTGCCGCTGGTACTTCCGGCGGGCGCCCTCGGCGTACCGCTCGGAGGCCGCCGGGTACGCGGCGGTCGCGGCGGTGCTGACGGAGACGGTGGACGCGGGGCGCACGGTGGAGGCGCACCGGCTGGGCGGGCGGCGGATCGCGCTGTCGGAGCGGCGGATCCGGGAGTGGACGGCCTGGGAGCGGTACACGCTCTTCCTGCGGACGGTGCTCTTCCCCGTCGTCAACGTCACCTATGTGACGATCCTCGGCGCGGTGCTGCTGATCGGCGGCTACTGCGTGCTGCGCGGCTGGATGTCGGTGGGCCAGCTGACCACGGGCGCGCTGCTGGCGCAGATGATGGTCGACCCGATCGGTCTGATCCTGCGCTGGTACGACGAGCTCCAGGTCGCCCAGGTGTCCCTGGCGCGGCTGGTGGGGGTGCGGGAGATCGAGCCGGCGGCGGGTGACGGCGCGGTGGCCCCGCAGGGCCGGGACGTACGGGCGGAGGAGGTCCGGTTCGGCTACCGGGAGGGCGTGGACGTCCTGCACCGGGTGTCGATGTCCGTGCCGCCGGGCACCCGGATGGCCCTGGTCGGCCCCTCGGGCGCGGGCAAGTCCACGCTGGGCCGGCTGCTGGCGGGGATCTACGCTCCGCGGACCGGGGAGGTCACGCTCGGCGGGGCGCGGCTGTCGCGGATGCCGGCGGAGCGGGTGCGCGAGCACGTGGCGCTGGTGAACCAGGAGCACCACGTGTTCGTGGGCTCGCTGCGGGACAACCTGCGGCTGGCCCGGACGGGCGCCGAGGACGCCGAGCTGTGGGCGGCGCTGGGCGCGGTGGACGCCGACGGCTGGGCGCGGGCCCTGGAGTCGGGGCTGGACACGGAGGTGGGCTCGGGCGGCAGTGCGCTGACCCCGGCGCAGGCGCAGCAGATCGCGCTGGCCCGGCTGGTGCTGGCGGACCCGCACACGCTGGTGCTGGACGAGGCGACCTCGCTGCTGGACCCGCGGGCGGCCCGGCACCTGGAGCGGTCGCTGGCGCGGGTGCTGGACGGGCGGACGGTCATCGCGATCGCCCACCGGCTGCACACGGCGCACGACGCGGACGTGATCGCGGTGGTCGAGGCCGGCCGGATCAGCGAACTCGGCTCGCACGACGAGCTGGTGGCGGCCGACGGGGCGTACGCGGCCCTGTGGCGCTCCTGGCACGGCTGACCGTTCCCGGGCGCCGGCCGGGCGGCTCCGCCCGGCCGGGCCGTCCCGGGTTGCCCCGGGCGGGCCTGGCGGGCCGCCCGGATCGGCCGGGCCGCCCCGGACGGAGTCCGCGGAGGTCTCAGATGAGGCCGAGTGCCGAGGCGCCGCCGACGCCGCCCAGGAGCATGAACACCGGCATGAGCACCTTGAGCTCCACCCAGCTGCCCGCGCGGAAGCGCATGGCCTTCGGCGGGCCGAGCGCGTACCACCGCTTCCCCTTGATCGGCAGGGGCCACAGGATCGGGCAGCCGGAGACGGTCAGCGCGTCACCGATGTCGTGCACGAGGGCGCCGAGCAGGATCGGCAGGCCGAGCCAGAGGTACTCCTGCCCGGGACCGGAGAACAGCCAGCCCGCTCCGTTGCCCGGCTCGTCGAGGACCCCGGCCAGGATCCAGGCACTGGTCGCGCCGAGCAGCCAGACCAGGACGTCGCTGGACATCCGCGCCGCCCGCCACAGCAGGCCCTCGACGGCCAGCACCAGGTGGACGAAGAGGAGCACCAGCACTCCCCAGCGGTCGAAGCTCACCGCGAGCGCGGAGGAGCCGGCGCCTATGAGGACCGCCCACAGCCAGGTGTGGGTCAGGGTGCGGTGGCCCCCGCTGCGGCGGGCGTCGCGCGGTGCGCGGGTCGCCTTGTAGACGGCGTACGAGATCTTGTCGACCACCTCGCACAGGCCCTTGGACAGCGGCCCGAAGGCACGGGAGATCGTCGCCGACTTGTGGTCGAGGTCGGGGGCGAGGGCGGCGCCGGCGCAGATCAGCGCGCCGACGACGAGCACGGGCCAGGGCATCGGGTGCCCGGCGGCCGCGGTCGCGGCGCCCACCCCCAGCCAGGCCGCCGCCCCGGACAGTGAGTGCGCCGGACCCATCATGCTCGTTTCCCGCCCCGGTCCCGTCGTGGTGGGGCCCCGTCGATGACTTCGGTCGGGCCGCCTCGACGGCCCAGCGTACCGGCGATGATCTTCTTTCCGTCCTCCGGTTCCCTCTTCCGGCGGGAAGCCAGGCAAGATGGGGGGCGTGACCCTCATTGATCAGCTCCCGCCGACCGCCGACCCCGACGCCCTCTTCGAGGCTTTCTCCTCGTGGGCGGAGGACCAGGGCATCACCCTGTACCCGGCTCAGGAGGAGGCGCTGATCGAGGTCGTCTCCGGCGCGAACGTCATCCTGTCGACCCCCACGGGCTCCGGCAAGAGCCTGGTCGCGGCCGGCGCGCACTTCACCGCGCTGGCCCAGGACAAGGTCACCTTCTACACCGCGCCGATCAAGGCGCTCGTGTCGGAGAAGTTCTTCGACCTGTGCAAGCTCTTCGGCACCGAGAACGTCGGCATGCTGACCGGCGACGCCTCCGTGAACGCGGACGCCCCGGTGATCTGCTGCACCGCCGAGGTGCTGGCGTCCATCGCCCTGCGGGACGGCAAGTACGCCGACATCGGCCAGGTCGTGATGGACGAGTTCCACTTCTACGCGGAGGCCGACCGCGGCTGGGCCTGGCAGATCCCGCTGCTGGAGCTGCCGCAGGCGCAGTTCGTCCTGATGTCGGCGACGCTCGGCGACGTGAAGCGGTTCGAGGAGGACCTGACCCGGCGCACCGGCCGCCCGACCTCGGTGGTCCGCTCGGCGACCCGGCCCGTCCCCCTCTCGTACGAGTACGTGACCACGCCGATCACCGACACCATCACCGAGCTGCTGGAGACGCGGCAGTCGCCCGTCTACATCGTGCACTTCACCCAGGCCCAGGCGGTCGAGCGGGCGCAGTCGCTGATGAGCATCAACATGTGCACCCGCGAGGAGAAGGACAAGATCGCGGAGCTGATCGGCAACTTCCGCTTCACCACGAAGTTCGGCCAGAACCTCTCCCGTTACGTCCGCCACGGGATCGGCGTGCACCACGCGGGCATGCTGCCCAAGTACCGGCGCCTGGTCGAGAAGCTGGCGCAGGCCGGTCTGCTGAAGGTCATCTGCGGTACCGACACCCTCGGCGTGGGCGTCAACGTCCCGATCCGCACGGTGCTGTTCACCGCCCTCACCAAGTACGACGGCAACCGCGTCCGCACGCTGCGCGCCCGCGAGTTCCACCAGATCGCCGGCCGCGCGGGCCGCGCCGGCTTCGACACGGCCGGGTTCGTGGTCGCACAGGCCCCCGAGCACGTCATCGAGAACGAGAAGGCCCTCGCCAAGGCCGGCGACGACCCGAAGAAGCGCCGCAAGGTGGTGCGCAAGAAGGCCCCCGAGGGCTTCGTCGCCTGGTCGGACACCACCTTCGAGAAGCTGATCGCCGCCGACCCGGAACCGCTGACCTCGCGCTTCAAGGTCACCAACATCATGCTGCTGTCGGTGATCGCCCGGCCGGGCGACGCCTTCAAGGCGATGCGCAGCCTCCTCGAGGACAACCACGAGCCGCGCAAGGCGCAGCTGCGCCACATCCGCCGGGCCATCGCGATCTACCGGTCGCTGCTGGACGGCGGGGTCGTGGAGAAGCTCGACACCCCGGACGCCGAGGGCCGCACCATCCGGCTCACGGTCGACCTCCAGCAGGACTTCGCGCTGAACCAGCCGCTGTCCACCTTCGCGCTGGCCTCCTTCGAGCTGCTGGACCCCGAGTCCCCCTCCTACGCGCTGGACATGGTCTCGGTCGTGGAGTCCACGCTGGACGACCCGCGCCAGATCCTGGCGGCCCAGCAGAACAAGGAGCGCGGCATCGCGGTCGGCGCGATGAAGGCGGACGGGATCGAGTACGAGGAGCGGATGGAGCGCCTCCAGGAGGTCACCTACCCCAAGCCCCTCGAAGAGCTGCTGGTCCACGCCTACGACGTGTACAGCAAGAGCCACCCGTGGGTCCGCGACCACCCCGTCTCCCCGAAGTCGATCATCCGCGACATGTACGAGCGGGCGATGACCTTCACCGAGTTCACCTCCTTCTACGAGCTGGCCCGCACCGAGGGCATCGTGCTGCGCTACCTGGCGAGCGCCTACAAGGCCCTCGACCACACCATCCCCGACGACCTGAAGTCCGAGGACCTCGAGGACCTGATCGCCTGGCTGGGCGAGCTGGTCCGCCAGGTCGACTCCAGCCTGCTCGACGAGTGGGAGCAGCTGGCGAACCCGGAGGTGGAGACGGCGGAGCAGGCCCAGGAGAAGGCCGACCAGGTCAAGCCGGTCACGGCCAACGCCCGCGCCTTCCGCGTGCTGGTCCGCAACGCGATGTTCCGCCGGGTCGAGCTGGCCGCCCTGGACCACGTCGACCAGCTGGGCGAGCTGGACGCCGAGGCCGGCTGGGACGCCGACGCCTGGGGCGAGGCCATGGACGGCTACTGGGACGAGTACGACGACCTGGGCACCGGCCCCGACGCGCGCGGCCCCAAGCTGCTGCAGATCGAGGAGGACCCCGCGCACGGCCTGTGGCGCGTCCGCCAGACCTTCGCCGACCCGAACGGCGACCATGGCTGGGGCATCAGCGCCGAGGTCGACCTCGCCGCGTCCGACGAGGAGGGCCGGGCGATCATCCGGGTCACCTCGGTGGGCGAGCTCGGCGAGCTCTGAGCTCCCCCGGACGCCGTCCGGGGGGACCCCCGACCCGCAAGCCGCCCGGCCGGGCGGACCCGCCCGGCCCGCCGCACCCCCCGGACCCGACAGTGGAGAGCCCCTGATGACGAACCCCGCCGAGAGACTCGTCGACCTGCTCGACCTGGAGCAGATCGAGGTCAACATCTTCCGGGGGGCCAGCCCCCAGGAGTCCCTCCAGCGCGTGTTCGGCGGGCAGGTCGCCGGCCAGGCCCTGGTGGCGGCAGGCCGGACCACCGAGAGCGACCGCCCCGTCCACTCCCTCCACGCGTACTTCCTGCGCCCGGGGCTCCCCGGGGTGCCGATCGTGTACCAGGTGGAACGGGTACGTGACGGGCGCTCCTTCACCACGCGCCGGGTCACCGCCGTCCAGCAGGGCAAGACCATCTTCAACCTGACCGCCTCCTTCCATCACCCGGAGGAGGGCAGCATCGAGCACCAGCTTCCTCCCCGCCTCGAATTCCCCCACCCGGACTCGCTCCCGAAGGTCGCGGACGAGATCCGCGAGCACCTGGGCGCGCTGCCCGAGGCACTGGAGCGGATGGCCCGCCGCCAGCCCTTCGACATCCGGTACGTGGACCGGCTCCGCTGGACTCCCGACGAGCTCAAGGACGCCGACCCGCGCAGCGCGGTGTGGATGCGGGCGGTCGGCCCGCTGGGCGACGACCCGCTCGTCCACACCTGCGCCCTCACCTACGCCAGCGACATGACCCTCCTCGACGCCGTGCGCATCCCCGTGGAGCCGCTGTGGGGCATGCGCGGTTTCGACATGGCCTCCCTGGACCACGCCATGTGGTTCCACCGGCCGTTCCGAGCGGACGAGTGGTTCCTGTACGACCAGGAGTCGCCCATCGCCCACGGCGGCCGGGGCCTGGCCCGGGGACGCATCTACGACCTGGAGGGCAGGCTGCTGGTCTCCGTCGTCCAGGAGGGCCTCTTCCGCCCGTACCCGGCCGAGAAGGCCAGGCCGGCCGTCTCCCCGCAGTAGGCCCGGCCCCGCCGCGCCCGCTCACCCCTCCCTTCCCGTCCCGAAGAACTGAGCTCACCCATGACCACCCCGGTCCTCCCCTGCCCCTGCGGGCTGCCCGCCGCCTACCCGGACTGCTGCGGCCGCTTCCACTCCGGTGCCCGGCAGGCGCCCACCGCCGAACTGCTGATGCGCTCGCGCTTCAGCGCCTTCGCGGTCGGCGACACCGCCTACCTGCTGCGGTCCTGGCACCCCTCGACCCGCCCGGGCCGGCTCGAACTGGATCCGGACCAGCGCTGGGAGCGGCTGGAGATCCTCGCCACCGAGCGCGGCGGGATCTTCGAGACCGAGGGGTCGGTGGAGTTCCGCGCCCACTACCGCGAGGGCGGGCACACGGGCTCGCTGCGCGAGAACAGCGCCTTCTCCCGGGAGGGCGGCGCCTGGGTCTACGTCGGCCCCCTCACCCCGGTCGAGTTCGACTGACCCCTCGCCCCGGCCAGGGCGAGGTCCAGGCCGGCGCGGTAGCGGCCGACCTCCTCCGGCGGGCCCGCCAGCAGCAGCGGACCGGCGACGGCCGCCGCGGCCGGGACCTGCGGGTGGCCGTAGGGCGGGGGCGGCGCGAGCGCGGCGAGCACGATCCGCTCCGCCGGGTCGGGGACGGCGGCCAGCACCTCCTCCTCCGGGAGGACGGAGGCCAGGACGGCCGCCCGCTCCCAGGGGTCGGCGGTCCGTCTCAGCAGCAGTCCCACATGCCGCTCCCGCCACTTGCCCGGCCGTAGGTCGGCCCCTCCGGCCAGCAGCTCCCGGTCCTCCGGTGGCGCCGCGCCACTCAGCAGCGCGGACCGCCGGGCCGCGAACTCCCGCAGCTCCGCCGCCAGGTAGAGCCAGACGAGGGCCCGGTAGCGGTTGACCCGGTAGCCGACGGGGCTGAGGTGCCCGCAGCGGGCGAGCCGGGTGAACCGGGTCGGCCCGGTGCCCAGCACCCGCGCCCCGTGGTCCGTGCCGGCCACCGTCTCGACCCGGGCCCGCAGCGCCCCCGGGAACCCCCGCTCCGCCTTGACCCGTTCCAGCTCGGCCCGGGTGAAGCGGGCGGCGCCGCCCGCGGCGCGGGGCCCCTGGCGCACCAGTCCCAGCTGGACGGCCCGAGCGAACTCACCACGCCCCAGGCCCAGTTCCGCCGCGGCCCGGACCCCGCCGAGCGGGCCCTCCGGCCGCGCGTCCTCCCGCGGCGCCGCCACCCCGACGGGCGCGCGCCCGCACAGTTCCCTTTCCATCACGGTCCTCCCCCACGTCCGGCGACCACCCATGGCGATCACTCTGTGTGAAGACCGTAACCGAGCGCTACGACATCCCGCAGGGCCTGTGGATAACCTCCGGCCCCGACGCCCGGCCCCACCATCCGCGCCCACCATCCGCGCCCGCGAACCGAGCCCGCGAACCGGGCCCGCTACCCGCCCCGCGCTCAGCCCCCGGTGATCCGCCGCTCCGCCACGCCCAGGTGCTCTCCCACCCGGTTGACCAGCAGCGTCATCTCGTACGCGACCTGCACGATGTCGGCTTCGGCGGCGCTCAGCGCGCACAGGCTGCTGCCCGAGCCCGCCGCCACCACGAAGAGGAAGCCCTCGTCGTACTCGACCATCGTCTGGCGCACCTCACCCGCCCTGAAGTGCCGCCCCGATCCCTTCGCCAGGCTCTGCAGCCCGGCCGCGACGGCCGCCAGGTGCTCGGCGTCCTCCCGTGCCAGCCCGGCGCTCGCCGCCGTCACCAGCCCGTCGTTCGACAGCACCACCGCGTGGCGGACCTGCGGAACCCTGCGCGTCAGGTCGTCCAGCAACCAGTCGAGCTGCTTGTCCAGTGCCATTTCCAGCCCCTCCCCGTTGACCCGGCCGACGTGGCCGCGCCCCTCCCCGCGTGGTCGTGCGGCAAGCCTTCCCCACCAGGGGCTTTCCGGCAAGGAGGACGGACGCATGGCACGGAAGATGACTCAAGAGGAATGGCGGGCGTCCCGCCCGCGCTCCGCCGCCACCGCGCCGCCGTACGCGGCCCGAGCGGACGGAAGCCCGCACATCCCTCCCATCCGGTCCGTTCCCGGCGGCGTCCGCCCCGCCTCCACCGCCGGCGGCGGCAGCGTCAAGAGACGGAATCTGGCCCTTCACAGGGAACCGGCCTGCGGCCCCACCGAGTCCAGCAGCCGTGCCGTGTGCACCCGACCCGCGTACTCGACCAGCCGGATCAGCACCTCCTTCCCCGAGTCCTTGTCCCGGGCGTCGCACAGCACCACCGGTGTCCCCTGCTCCAGGTCCAGCGCCCGCGACACCTCGTTCGCCCCGTAACGCCGGGCGTCCGTGAAGCAGTTGACGGCGACCACGAAGGGGATCCGCCGGTGCTCGAAGTAGTCCACGGCGGGGAAGCAGTCCTCCAGCCGCCGGGTGTCGGCGAGCACCACCGCCCCGAGCGCACCCTGGGAGAGCTCGTCCCACAGGAACCAGAAGCGGTCCTGGCCCGGCGTCCCGAACAGGTACAGGGACAGCCCCGAGCGGATGGTGATCCGGCCGAAGTCCATGGCCACGGTGGTGGTGGTCTTGCGGTCCACCCCGCCGGTGTCGTCGACCAGCTCGCCCGCCTCGCTCAGCAGCTCCTCCGTCCGCAGCGGACGGATCTCGCTGACGGCGCCGACCAGGGTCGTCTTCCCCACCCCGAACCCGCCCGCCACGAGGATCTTCAGTGCCAGCGCGGCCAGTTCCCCGTCGCTCGCCGGGCCCCCCGTCTCCGCCGGCCCGTCGTCGTGCAGTCCCATCACAGTGCTCGCAATCCTTCGATGACTTCCCGCAGAATCCGCATCTCCGGCAACCGGGCGGGCGGCACGGGACGGCTGACCCGCACGTGCCCCGCCTCCAGCAGGTCCCCCAGCAGCACCCGCACCACGCCCACCGGGAGGTCCGCCTCGGCGGCGAGCTCCGCCACCGACTGGGTCTCGGAGCGGCAGAGCCCCAGCAGGGCCCGGTGTTCGGGCCCCAGCAGCGCCTCGTCCGCCGCGCCGCCGGCGGCGCCGTCGACCACGACCAGGGCGATCAGGTCGAAGCGGACCCCGTGCGCGCCCGGCTTCGTACGCCCCCCGGTCATGGCGTACGGGCGGACGAGCGGGCCCGCGTCGGCGTCGTACCACCGGCCGTCCACGTGCCGGGCCGCCGCTCTCATCCGGCGGCCGGCGGGTGGTGGACGGCGAACCGGGGCGGGCTGTGGAGGTGTTCGCCGACCCGCTTGACCAGCCGGGCCATCTCGTACGCGATCAGGCCGATGTCGGCGCCGGCCGTACTGAGGACGGCCAGGCAGGAACCGTCTCCGGCGGCCGCGACGAAGAGGAACCCCTCGTCCATCTCCACCATCGTCTGGCGCACGTCCCCGGCGTGGAAGTGCCGGCCCGCGCCCTTGGCCAGGCTGTGGAAGCCGGAGGCCACGGCGGCCAGGTGCTCGGCGTCCTCCCGGCCCAGGCCGCTGGAGGAGCCGACGGCGAGCCCGTCGTTGGACAGGACCACCGCGTGCCGGACCTCGCGGACCCGCATCACCAGTTCGTCGAGGAGCCAGTCGGGGTCCCCGGTCCGGCGGACGCCGTCGAGACCGGCTCTGTGGTGTTCGATCATCACACTTCTCCTTCGCTGCCTGCGTGGGGGGAATCGTCCCGGGAGCCGCGCTCCCATCCGGCCCGGTAGGCCGCCATCCGGTCCCGCGCCTGCTCCGGGCTCCGCACCGGGGGCTCCTCGGGGCCCCGCTCCCCCGCCGGGGCCTCGCGCAGCTGCGGGACCAGGCTGGCCTGGCGCACCCGGCGGGGCAGTTCGGCGACGGAGCCGGTGGGTCCCGGAGCCGGTACGGGGACCGGTGCGGCCTCCGGCGGCGGAACCGGGACGGGCCCCCGGGCGGTACGGATGCCCGCGCCACCGGGGCCCCGGGGCCGGAGCTCCGCCACCGGGGCGGGAAGGGGCTCCCCCGGCGCGGGGCGGGGTCCAACGGCGGGCCCGGGCGCCGGGGCGGCGGGGCCGGGGCGGGCGGAGGCTGCGGGATCGGCGGGATCGCCGTCGGCCGGGCCGGGGCGGGCGGACGCGGCAGGGCCCGGGTGGACAGGCCCGTCGGGGCCCGGGCGGACGGGCCCGTCGGGGTCGGCGGACGCGGCGGGCACCCCGACCCTCGGGCGGCCCGGGCCTGGGGCCGGGATGCCGCGCGCGGTCCCCCGTACGGCACTCGCGCGCAGCGGGCCCGGCCGCAGCTCGGCGGCCTGGCCGTGCTCCTCCTCGGGCGGCTCGGCGGTGACGGCCGGCGGGGCCCCGATGGCGCCCTGGAGCAGCGAGAGCGGCAGCAGCACCACGGCAGTGGTGCCCCCGTACGGCGAGGGCCGCAGGTGCACCCGGATGCCGTGGCGGGCGGAGAGCCGGCTGACCACGAAGAGCCCGAGGCGGTCGCTGTCGAAGAGGTCGAGGTCCTCCGACTGTTCGATCCGGCGGTTCGCCCCGGCGAGGGCCTCGCGGCCCATGCCGAGCCCCCGGTCCTCGACCTCCAGCACGTAGCCGGCGCCGACGGGCTCCCCACTGACCCGGACCTTGGTGTGCGGCGGGGAGAACTGGGCGGCGTTCTCGATCAGTTCGGCGAGGAGGTGGGTGAGGTCGGCGACCGATCCGCCGGCGACGGAGGTCTCGGCGAGCCCGCGCACCTCCACGCGCGGGTAGTCCTCGATCTCGGAGACGGCCGCGCGCACGACGTTCGTCAGCGGGACCGGCATCCGCCAGGCCCGGCCGGGGGCGGCGCCCGAGAGGATGATCAGGCTCTCCGCGTGGCGGCGCATCCGGGTGGTGAGGTGGTCGAGCCGGAAGAGGTCGCCGAGTTCGCCCGGGTCGTCGGCCCGGCGCTCCATCGAGTCGAGCAGGCTGAGCTGCTTGTGGACCAGGACCTGGCTGCGGCGGGCGAGGTTGACGAAGACCCCGCTGACCCCGCTGGCGAGTTCGGCCCGTTCGACGGCGGCGCTGAGGGCGGCCCGGTGGACGGTCGACAGGGCCTCGCCGACCTGGGTGATCTCGTCCTCGGCGGGCGGGCCCGAGGGGGCCTCGGCCTCGACGTCGATCTCGTCGGCCCGGCCCGCCCGGATCCGGTCCATGGCCCGCGGGAGCTTGCGGTGGGCGATGTCCAGGGCGGAGTTGCGCAGCGAGACCAGCTCGACGACCAGGAAGCGGCCGATGCGGACGGAGATGACGAGGGAGACGGCGACGGCGGCCAGGCCCAGCAGGACGGCTGCGCCGGAGGGGCTGAGGGCGGCTTCGACGAGCGGGTCGGCGCGTCCGGCGGTCTCGGCGCGAGCGGCCTGGCCGATCTCGCGCATCGAGCTGCTGACGCTCGCGTACGCGGCGTCCCAGCCCGGGGGCGTGCCGCGGGGGTCCTTGGCGGCGGAGGGCCCGGTGGCGGCGGGGGTCAGGGCCTTGTCCTCGGCGCCGGTGAGCTCGGTGTAGGCGGCGCTCCTCGCCACCGCGTCCCAGACCGCCCGCTGGCCGGGGGGCAGGTCGGCCGCACCGGTCGCGGTCAGGGTGCGGCGGGATTCGACGGTGCCGGTCAGCCGGCGCTGCGCCTCGGCGTTGCGGGCGCCCGCGCCGGTGCCCGTACTCGCACCCGCGCCCGTACCCGCACCCGTACCCGTACCCGTACTCGGCAGGGCGAGCAGTGCGTCCTCGCGGGAGAGCAGTTCGGCGGCCCGGGCGAACTCCAGCAGCACCCGGGCGTCCGGCCCGCTGCCGGCGTCACGGCCGTCGGAGAGGGCTCCCTCGACGGCGAGGGCGGATTCGGCCACGCGGGTGTACGTCTCGTAGGCGCCGTCGGGGGTGGTGCGGCGGGCGGTGACGTCCTTGCGGGCGGAGCCGAGCGCCTCGGCGTCGGTGACGAAGGCGCCGAGCCGGGCGACCACGTCGGCGCGGTAGTCGCCGGACTCGGCGACGGTGTGGCGGTCGCCCAGGCGCAGCCGCCGTACGGCCGCGTCGGTCCGGCGGGCCTGCTCCTCCAGGGCGGAGGCCTGGTCGGAGGCGGGATCGGCCAGGAAGCGGACGGTGGCGCGGCGTTCGGCCTGGATCTCGGTGAGGGCGGCCGCGACGGGGGTGCGGATCTCGGCGTCGACCTGCCGGACGCGGTCGAGGCGGGCGATGTCCTGGGCGGTGCCGACGGTGGCGAACCCCCAGAGGGCGAGCAGGGAGACCACCGGCACCATCAGCAGCGAGACGATCTTCGCGCGGACGGTGGCGGGCCGCAGCCGCAGCCCCGGCCGCACCAGGCCCCCGTCGCCCGGGCCGGGCCGCCCCGGCGCGCCCGCCTCCTCGGCGGGCGGACCGGCGTGGGCGCGGCGGCCGCGCGACGGGGGCGCGGGCGGCTGCGGCGGCGCCGGTTCCGGTCTTCTGCGGGGTGTGCGCATGGGCTCCTCGTTCCGGGGCGGTACGGGTGGACGGGGCGCGGTTGGGCCGCGGGAGGGGCTCAACGGGAGGGGGCGGCCCGTTCCACCGGGGGCCGGGCGGAGACCTGCGCCGAAGCGGAGGCGGAGGCGGAAGCAGCGGAGGAAGCGGAGGAGGGGGCAGGAGCCGACCCCGTACCGGACGCCGAGGCGAACGCGGAGTCCGAGGCCGCCCGCTCGTCCGCCGTCGGGGACAGCGCGACGAAGGCGGCCGTGATGAAGAGGTACGAGCCGAGACCGACCGCGAGCGGGAAGATGAACTGCATCGCCGTGGCTCCGGGGAGCGCCTGGTCCGAGGGGCTCACCCGGACGGCGACGGCCATCATCCCCGTGTAGTGCATGCTGCTGACGGCCGCGCCCATGACGAGGGAGGCGCCGGCCACGGCCAGCGGCGACCGGATGTTGAGTGCGGCCCAGAGCGCGGCGGTCGCGGCGACGACGGCGATGGCGACGGAGATCCCGACGGTGAGGGGGTCGTAGGAGATCCGGCCGTGCAGGCGCAGGGCGGCCATGCCGAGGTAGTGCATGCTCGCGACGCCGAGGCCGGTGGTGAGGCCGCCGAGGACGAGGGAGCGGCCGCGGTCCTTGCCGTAGCCGACGGCGAAGACCCCGGCGCCGACGACGATCACGGCGACGAACAGGCTGAGGAGGGTCAGCGGCACGTTGTAGTGGATCTCGGTGCCGGTGACGTGGAAGCCGAGCATGGCGATGAAGTGCATCGTCCAGATGCCGGTGCCGATGGCGGACGCCGCGGTGAGCAGCCAGTTGCGGCGGGAGGGGCCCGTCGCGGCGAGCGCGCGGACGGTGCAGCGCAGCCCGAGGGCGGCGCCTATCGATGCCATCACGTATGACAGCGCGGGTGTCAGCCAGCCATAGGCGGCGTGGTCCAGGTGTCCCATGGCCACCGGACGCTAGTCCGGGTGAGGGGACGAACACGGGGCGCATTTCGAAAGCCGCTGGAACTGCTGGAATATGACAGAGATACGTTCATCTGCGATCGCGGCGGTGGACAGCTTGCACACGGGCCGCTCCCGGTGCGGAATCATGGGCGCATGGACACTGCGAACCGCATGAGCGAGGACCCGGCGCGCGTACAGGAGTTCTTCGGGGCGCGCGCGGACGCCTGGGACGAGAAGTTCCCGGAGGACGGGCCCGCCTTCGCGACGGCCGTCGCCGAGTTCGGCGTCGGGCCCGGCGACCGGGTGCTCGACGCGGGCTGCGGGACCGGGCGGGCCCTGACCCCGCTGCGCGCGGCCGTCGGCCCCTCCGGAACGGTGCTGGGCGTGGACCTCACCGAGCGGATGCTGGCCGCCGCCCGGCGGGCGGGACGCGACGCGGACGGGACGCTGCTGCGCGCGGACGTGGCCCGGCTGCCGCTGCGCGACGGGGTCCTGGACGCGGTGTTCGCGGCCGGGCTGATCGCGCACCTGCCCGAGCCCGCGGCGAACCTGCGCGAGCTCGCCCGCGCGGTGCGCCCCGGCGGCCGGCTCGCGCTGTTCCACCCGATCGGACGAGCCGCGCTCGCCGCGCGCCACGGCCGCGAGCTGACCCCGGACGACCTGCGGGCCGAGCACAACCTCGGCCCGCTGCTGGCCGGTTCCGGCTGGGAGATGACCTCGTACGCCGACGAGGACTCCCGCTTCCTGGTCCTGGCCGTACGCCGCCCCTGAGGCACCCCGCGCACTCCCCCGGCCGCACCCCCGGTCCCCGCCGGACCCGGGGGCTACGCCGGGGGCTGGGCCTCCGCGCCGGCCGGGCGGCGCGGGTGCGGCACCGGGCAGCCGCCGGCCCCGGCAACCGGGAAGGTGCCGAGCTCACCCACGTCGTAGCCGTGGGGGTAGCCCTTGATCTCGGGGTTCTGACGGCCGTAGTGCGGGGCGCCGCGCGGCGGCATCAGCCGTACCGCCCGGCCGCGCAGCCGCAGGGCCCCGTGGACCAGACGGCTGACGGCGGGATGCGGGCGCTCGTAGCGGAACGCCTTCAGCAGCGGCTCGTCCAGGAGGGCGAGGCTCGCGCGGAGCACGGCCGGGGCGAGGGGCTGCGGGTACCAGGAGGCCATCAGGCCCAGGGTGGCGTCGGCGACCGCGCGGCTGCCCTCGTCCCAGCCGAAGTGGGCCTCCTCGTAGGCGTCGAGGGTGGCCTCGAACTCCTCGTACGAGCCCGGGACCTCCTTGATGCCCAGGTGCCGGCCGAGGGTCGCGTAGTAGTTGGCGCAGGCGCGGCGCTCGTGGTGGGTCAGCGGGCGCCAGCCGTAGGCGTCGATCCAGCGTGACGGGATCACCACGAACGTGCACAGCACGTAGCGCATGTCGTCGTCGGAGATGTCGTAGCTGCGGTGCATCTGGTTGACCCGGCGGATCGCGGTGCGGGCCGTGTCGTGGTCGAAGCCGTGCTCGACGACGGCGTCGAGGAGCAGCGCGGTGTCGTCGTAGCGCTTCTGGGGGCGCTCGGTGAACTCGGCGGTCTCGGCGAGCAGACCCCCGATGCTCGGGACGGCGTAGGTGCGGAAGAGGGCGAGTTCCAGGGCGCGGGTGAAGTCCCAGGGGAATTCGTAGGTGGCGGTGAGCCGGTAGATGGCGAGGAAGTCCTTGTCGGGGTCGAGCCGGAGGATCTCCTTCAGCCGGTCGTAACGCTGCACCGGTCTCCCTTTCTGTGGCGGGTGCTCAACTCTACGTGCAGGTAGCGGGCTTGAAAATCGCAGGCCGCCGGGTCTCGACGGGTGAGTTACCGGCTGGTTAGGGTGCGCCGGACGAGACTGCATCGGGAGGCCACGTGTCGGACGAGGAGGGCGGGGGCTCGCTGTACGTGCTGAGTGCCGTACTGCTGACCCCCACGCGGTTCCCGGCGTTGCTCGGCGACGATTTCCCGGAGGCCTGCGCGCTGCTGGGCGTGGCGCCGGCCGCCGAGGGGTACGGGCTCGTGCTCGGCCAGGACGAGGAGGGCGCCCGCTGGACGGTCGTCGTGGACGACGTGTCGCTCGTGGCCGCCGCCATCGCCTCCTGGGACTGCGGCATGGAGTACGACCTGTCCCCCGACGAGCGGTCGGTGGTGCTCTCGCTGGCGGGCTGGCCGCTGGAGCTGACGGTGTCGGCGCCCGGCGTCCCGGAGCCGCACGACCCGGAGCGGGGTGCGGACGGGACCGGGCGGGTGCCGCTGGCGCCGCCTTCGGCGGACACCTGGGGGCCGGTGCAGCGGCGGCTGGGCGCGGACCAGATCGCCCGGGAGTGGGCGGACTGGCGCGAGCGCGTGGCGGAGGACGGCGGGGCCGCGGCCGCCGCGCACCCCGGGCTGGCGCGGGCGCTGCGGGAGGCCGAGGAGTACACCCGGCAGGCGCCGCCGCCGGGGCGGGTCCGGTCGGCCTTCGCGGGTGAGGGCGTACGGACCCTCCGGGCGGACGGGCCCGGCTGGTCACTGGTGGCCCGCACCGACGACGCGGCCTTCGTCCTGCTGGACGACGAGCCGGGCGAGGTACTGGCGGTACCTCGCGAGGCGGCGGGCGGACTGCCCGAACTGTCCGGCCTGCTGGCGGCGCTGGACCGCGTCGCCGCGCGGCCGGTCTGAACCGGCGTGCACACGAAGGGGAACGGGGAACGGTGATGGTCGAGTCGACGCCCGTGGGCGTGGTCGTGGGTGGACGGGCGGAGGTCGTGGACGACGACTGGGGACGGGAACGGGCCGTGATCCGGCTGGACCCCGGCCTCTTCGGACCGGAAGCCCTCTACGGGCTGGAGGACTTCTCGCACGTCGAGGTCGTCTACCACTTCGACCGGGTACCGGCGGAGAGGATCGAGACGGGAGCCCGGCACCCCCGGGGGAACGAGGACTGGCCGCTGGTCGGCATCTTCGCCCAGCGCGGCAAGAACCGGCCGAACCGGCTCGGGGTCTCCCGCTGCCGGGTGGTGCGGGTGGACGGGCTGGACGTGCACGTGGAGGGGCTGGACGCGGTGGACGGCACACCGGTGCTCGACCTCAAGCCGTACATGGACGAGTTCGGCCCCCGGGGCGAGGTCCGCCAGCCGGAGTGGGCGACGGCCCTGATGCGCGACTACTACTGACGCGGGTCAGACCCGTTCGAGCGGTATGTGCGGCAGCGGCGGGAGGGTGACCGTGATGCCGTCGCCGGGGCGGACCGTGCCGCCCCGGTGGACGACGCCCATGATGCCGGCCTTGCGGACCACCCTGCCCTCCTCGTCCCGGCCGACGACCTGCTTGAGCAGCCCGTCCTGGAAGGCGTTGATCTGCGGGCACGGGTTGCGCAGGCCGGTGACCTCCACGACGGCCTCCTCGCCTATGCCCAGCAGGGTGCCGGTCGGGAGCGCGAGCAGGTCTATGCCCTCGGTGGTGACGTTCTCCCCGAGCTGGCCGGGCGCGACGCTGAAGCCGGCCTCGGCGACCTCGGCGAAGAGCTCCCGGTGGATCAGGTGCACCTGGCGCAGATTCGGCTGGGTCGGGTCCGCCGCCACGCGCGAGCGGTGCTTGACCGTGACCCCCGCGTGCACGTCGCCCTCGACGCCGAGGCCGGAGAGCAGGGTGATGCTCTCGCGGTTCGGCTTGGTGAACGAGTACACGCCGTTGCTGCTGACCGCCGCTACCTGTGCGGTGGTGTTCATCTGGTGGTTCCCCCCTGCTCGCGCCGCTCTCAGCGGCCGATCCGCTTCCTCGACATGCCCCGCACCCGCTGCCTCTGGGAAGAGTCCAGGAGGAGGTAGGCCAGGACCGGGACCCCGATCAGGACCGCCAGCGCGGGCCAGAATCCGAACAGCCAGAACAGCACGACCGCTGCCGCGACCGCGACGACCGCGGTCCTTCCGCTCCTCGACATCGCGGACACCTCCTCCTGTGTGCCGGGCACTACCCGCACAACGCGCCGCGGCCGTGGTGCGTTCCCGGCCATGCGCCCGGCCGTGTTCCCGGCCACGCGGACCCTACGCCACGTGATCGTCCGCGAGGCCGTCACGTGACCCGGGTCACTCCGGCGCTCCGTCCGGGCGGTCACCCGGGTGGGGTACTCTCGGCCGCCCCGTACCCGGCAGGAACGACTGAGGAACGCGTGCTCTCCGAGATCTCCGGCCTCGTCCACCGCTCCGCCGTCTTCCTGCCCGCGGACCCCCCGCGCGAGGGACGGGTGGCGTTCTGGCACCCGGACGGCGCCGGCCTTCCGGCGGCGGTCCCCCCGGCGGCCGCCGCCGAGGAGCTCACCGTCGTCACCCCGGACCTCCGCCTCGCCACCGTGCCCGCCCTCGTGCTGCCCGTCGGCGCCGCCCTGCCCGTCCTCACCCGGGCCCGCGCCGCCGCCACGGCCGCCACGGCCTCCTCCCCCGCCTCCCCCGCCGCGTTCTGGGGTGCCGCCGCGCTGCTCGCCCTGGGCCTCGCCGCGCGCGGGCTGCTCCTGCCCGGCCTGAGCCCGGCGGGCCACGACGCCTGGCGCATGGGCCCGCTGGACGCCGACGACCTCGCGCGGATCCGCGAGCTGGCGGCCGCGATGCCGCCCGGGGCCCACTGCGTCCCCCTCGGCCCCACGGTCCCCCTGGCCCCCACAGGCCCCCTCGGCCCCACCATCCCCACCGCCCCCCTCGTCCCCGGCGGCACCCCCGCCCCCCTCGACGCCCCCGGCGCGCTCCGCCTGCCCGCACCCGAGCCCCTGCTGCGGGCCTTCCTCGACGCGGTCGCCGACACCCTGCCCCGCTCCCCCGCCGCCCCCGCCGCCACGCGCGGGCCCGCCTACGCCGCCGCCGGGACCTCCCCGGACCCCCGCCCGTACGCCGCCCTGCGCCCCTGGGCCGACGAGGTGGCGGCGACCCACGACGCGGGGATCCGGATCTCCCTGCGCCTCGAACTGCGGGAACCGCTCGCGCCGCACGACCCGGACGACCCGCACGACCCCGACGGAGCACGCGAAACACCCCGCCCACTCACCCCCGCTGCCTCAGCCGCCCCCGCCTTCCGCGCCGTCCTGCGCCTGCACGGCCGCGCCGACGCCTCCCTGGCCGCCGACGCCGCCGACGTCTGGACGGCCTCGCACCCCGCCGCGGCGGCCTTCCCGCCACGGGCCCGGCTGGACGCGCTGCGCGCCCTGCGCCGCGCCGCCCGGATCTGGCCGGCCCTCTCCCCGCTGCTCACGGCCGCGGTACCGGACGCCGTGGACCTCGCCGACGAGGAGGTCGGTGAGCTGCTCGGCGAGGCCTCCGCCGCGCTCGCCGCCGACGGCGTCCAGGTGGACTGGCCGCGCGGGCTGGCCCGTACCCTCACCTCCCGCGCCGTGATCGGCACCGGCGCCGTGCCCCCGCCCGCCGGCGCCCCCGCGCTCCCTCCCACCGCCCTGTTCGACCTCGGCTGGCGCCACTCCCTCGGCGAGGGGGCCGGCGACCTCACCCCGGCCGAACTCGACCGCCTCGCCGAGGCGAAGCGCCCCCTGGTCCGGCTGCGCGACCAGTGGGTGCTGGTCGACCCCGCCGCCGTGCGCGCCGCCCGGGCCCGCCGGGAGCGGCCCGCCGCGGTCACGGCCGCCGACGCGCTGGCCTCCGTACTCACCGGCTCGGCCGAGATCGACGGGGAGCCGGTGGAGGCGGTCCCCGTGGGCGCGCTCGCGGCGCTGCGGGACCGGCTGACGGGTGAGCTCGCCCCGGTCACAGCCCCGGTGGGGCTGAACGCCACCCTGCGGGACTACCAGCTGCGGGGTCTGGCCTGGCTGGACCTGATGACCTCTCTGGGGCTGGGGGGCTGCCTCGCCGATGACATGGGGCTGGGCAAGACGGTGACGCTGATCGCGCTGCATCTGCACCGGGGGCGTCCGGAGCCGACGCTCGTGGTGTGTCCGGCGTCGTTGCTGGGGAACTGGCAGCGGGAGATCGAGCGGTTCGCGCCGGGGGTGGCGGTGCGGCGTTTCCACGGCGGGGACCGCAGCCTGGACTCGCTGGCGGGCGGGTTCGTGCTGACCACGTACGGGACGATGCGGGCCTCGGCCGGGCGCCTGGCCGCCCAGAGCTGGGGGCTGGTCGTCGCGGATGAGGCGCAGCACGTGAAGAACCCGCACTCGGCGACCGCGAAGGCCCTGCGGACCATCCCCTCCCCGGCCCGGGTCGCGCTCACCGGCACCCCGGTGGAGAACAACCTGTCCGAGCTGTGGGCCCTCCTCGACTGGACCACGCCCGGCCTCCTCGGCCCGCTCACCGCCTTCCGGGCCCGGCACGCCCGTCCGGTGGAGCACCAGCAGGAGGAGGACGGGGGCAATGAGGCGGCCGTCGCGCGGCTGGCGGCGCTGGTGCGGCCGTTCCTGCTGCGCCGCCGCAAGTCCGACCCCGGCATCGCGCCCGAGCTGCCGCCGAAGACCGAGACCGACCATCCGGTGTCCCTGACGCGGGAGCAGGTCTCGCTGTACCAGGCGGCGGTGGAGGAGGCGATGGCGGTGATCGAGGGGAGCGAGGGCATCGAGCGGCGCGGCATGATCATGAAGCTGCTGGCCTCGCTCAAGCAGATCTGCAACCACCCGGCGCAGTACCTGCGGGAGGCCGATCCGCGCATCCCGCACCGCTCGGGCAAACTCGCCCTGCTGGACGAGCTGTTGGACACGATCCTGGCCGAGGGCGGCTCCGTGCTGGTCTTCACCCAGTACGT
>NZ_JBFBGN010000047.1:0-46609 GCF_040684675.1 Streptomyces sp. NPDC089915
ACGATGGCCCGCATCCTCGAACGCCACCTCGCCGCCCGGAACATCCCCACCCAGCTCCTCCACGGCGGCACCCCCGTCCCCCGCCGCGAGGAACTCGTCGACCGCTTCCAGTCCGGCGAGGTCCCCGTCTTCCTGCTCTCCCTCAAAGCCGCCGGCACCGGCCTCAACCTCACCCGCGCCGGCCACGTCATCCACTACGACCGCTGGTGGAACCCCGCCGTCGAGGAACAGGCCACCGACCGCGCCTACCGCATCGGCCAGACCCAGCCCGTCCAGGTCCACCGCATCATCGCCGAGGGCACCGTCGAAGACCGCATCGCCGAACTCCTCGAAACCAAACGCGCCCTCGCCGACGCCGTCCTCGGCACCGGCGAGACCGCCCTCACCGAACTCACGGACGCCGAACTCGCCGCCCTGGTGGCCCTGCGCCCGGCACCCTCGGGGAGCCACGGATGAACGACCCGTACGAGCGCACCTTCCGGCCCCTGCCCGCCCCCTCCGGCCGCGGCTTCGCCACCACCTGGTGGGGCCACGCCTGGCTGCGCGCCCTGGAGGACAGCGCGCTGGACGGGGAGCAGGTCCGCCAGGGCCGCCGGTACGCCCGCGCGGGCGCGGTCGGCGCGGTCTCGGTGCGCCCGGGCGGGCTGACGGCGGTGGTGCGCGACCGGGACGGGACCGCGCACCGGACGGACGTCCTGGTGCAGCGGTTCACCGAAGCGGAATGGGACCGGTTGCTGGGGCTGGCCGCCGCCGAGTCGGGGTGGATCGCGGCGCTGCTGGACCGCGAGGTGCCCCCGGAGCTGGCGGCGGAGGCGGCGGCCGCCGGGGTGGACCCGCTGCCCGGGCTCGGGGACCTCGACCCGCGCTGCGACTGCGGGGAATGGGACCACTGCGCGCACACGGCGGCGCTGTGCCACCAGATGGCCCGGCTGCTGGACGGGGACCCGTTCCTGCTGCTGCTCCTGCGCGGCCGCGCAGAGCGGGACCTGCTGGAGGAGCTGGCGGACCGCGGTGCGGCGGGTTCCGCATCGGAAGCGGAATCCGGGACGGGTCCGGCGGCCGACCCGGGGATCCCGGCGGCGGAGGCCTTCGACGCCGGGCGGCGTCCGCACCCGCTGCCCGCCCCGCCCGCCCTGCCGCCGGGGCCGGGGCAGCCGCCGACGCTGGACACGGAGACCGAGCCGGCCGGACTGGACGTGGACGCGGTGGAGTTCCTGGCGCAGGCGGCGGCGTCGGAGGCGTACCGGCTGCTCGCGGAGGCCCTGTCCCCGGGCCATGCCTCGCGCCCGCCCGGCCCCCCGCCGACCGCCGCGGAAGACGCCGTACGGCTCACCGCCGAGGCAGCCGATTTCCGGCTCCGCTACCGCCTGGCGGTGGCTGCCGGACGCGACGGGGCGGCCATGGACCGGGCCGTCCGGGCCTGGGGCTTCGGCGGGGCCCCGGCGCTCGCGGCGCTGGAGGACGACTGGTCGCCGGACCGCGCCGCCCTGGCCCGGGCCCGTTCCGCCCTGGCGGCGGCCTGGCCGGACGAGGAGGCCCCGGCGCTGCGCCGGGTCCGCGCCCGCTGGACGGTCCCGGGAGCGCGCGGGCAGCTGCGGCTCGGGCGGGACGGCCGCTGGTGGCCGCTGCGCCGCGAGGCCGGCCGGTGGGTCCTGGCGGGCCCGTCGTCCCCCGACCCGGCCTCGGCACTGGCGGCGCTGCCCGAGGACGGGGCTGAAGGGGCGGACGGGACGGTCGGGACGGTCGGGACGGTCGGGACGGGGGAAACGCGGTAAGAGGGCAGTCGGGGCTGAACCCGGCCAGGTCGGGCCGACGACCGGCCGACGACTGGCCGACGACTGGCCGACACGGCCCTTGCCGGGCTCGCGGACCCGCACCACGATGGGGGCGCTCCGCGTACCGCGGCTCCACGGTCCCTCGGGAGGGTTTCATGGGCGATCCGTCGTTGGCGCTGCCGGGCGGGGCCGATCCCGTCGAGCGCACGCGCGTCCTGCGGCGGGCGCACGAGGCCTTCACCCGGGACGGGCGGGTCGAGCCGCCGGTCCGGGCGGTGATCGCGAAGTCCTGGCGGCGCTGCGCGCGGGCCCGGGTCAGCCCCGAGTGCGCTCCCCGGCTGGAGCGGCCGGAGGCGGAGCTGGCGGCGTACCGGGAGCGGCATCCGCTGGCCCGGGTGATGCCGCTGTTCCGGGACCTGGTGGGGGCGTTCGCGGCGCACGGGGCCCATCTGCTGGCGGTGTGCGACGCGCGGGGCGGGCTGCTGTGGGTCGAGGGCGAGCCGGGCACCCTGCGCCGGGCGGAGGGGCTGGGCTTCGTCCCGGGCGCGCGCTGGGCGGAGACGGCGATGGGAACCAACGCCCCCGGTACGGCGATCGCGCTGGGGGAACCCGTACAGGTCTTCGGCGCCGAGCACTTCAGCCGCCGCGTGCACCCCTGGACCTGCGCGGCGGCCCCGGTCCGGGACCCGCGCACCGGCCGGGTGCTGGGGGCGGTGGACATCACCGGCGGGGACGGGCTGGCGCACCCGCACTCCCTGGCCTTCGTCCAGGCGGTGGCCCGGGCGGCCGAGGCCCAGCTGGCGCTGCTGGCTCCGGAGCCGGACGCGGCGGCCCCCGACACGCTGAGCGCGCTCGGCCGTGACGAGGCGCTGCTGGTGCTCGGCGGGCGGCGGATAACGCTGGGACGGCGGCACAGCGAGATCCTGGCCCTGCTCGCACAGCACCCCGAGGGGCTGTCCGGGGAGGAGCTGGCGTACGTCCTGTACGAGGACGAGTCGGTGGCGGCGGTGACCCTGCGGGCGGAGATGTCGCGGCTGCGCGCCCTGCTGGGTGCCGGGAACCTGCTCTCGCGCCCGTACCGCACCGCCGTCCCCCTGGAGGCCGACTTCGCCGCGGTGACCCGGCACTTGGCGGCCGGCGCCGTCTCGGCCGCCCTCACCCGCTACCCGGGTCCGCTGCTGCCGGCCTCCTCGGCGCCGGGGATCGTGCGGCTGCGGCGGCGGATCGAGGACCAGGCGCGGGCGGCGGTGATCGCGCGGGCGGACGTGGGGCTGCTGTCGGACTGGGTGTGCAGCCCGTGGGGCGCGGAGGACCCGGCGGTGTGGCGGGCCCTGGCCGCGGCGCTGCCCCCGCGCGACCGGCCGGCGGCGCTGGCCCGCGTACGCTCCCTCGACGCGGAACTGGGCGCGGGGGCGGGCGCGGTTCGGGCCGCGGCTCCGGGCACGGGGCGTGCAACGTTCCCGCAACCCGCCCGCTCCTAGCCTCCTCCCCGAGCGCTGTCCGACGGCGGCCGGCGCCCGGCAAGGGGAGGACCAGCATGGCCCGTTACGCCGCACCCGGTACCGAAGGCGCGCTGATGGAGTACGCGTCCCGCTACGACCACTACATCGGCGGGGAGTACGTGGCGCCCGCGCGCGGCCGGTACTTCGAGAACCCCTCGCCCGTCACCGGGCAGCCCTTCACCGAGGTCGCGCGGGGCACGGCGGAGGACGTGGAGCGGGCACTGGACGCGGCGCACGCGGCGGCACCGGCCTGGGGCCGTACGTCCGTCGCGGACCGGGCGGGGATCCTGCTGCGCATCGCGGACCGGATGGAGCAGCACCTGGAGGCGCTGGCGGTCGCGGAGACCTGGGAGAACGGCAAGCCGGTCCGCGAGACCCTCGCCGCCGACCTCCCGCTGGCCGTCGACCAGTTCCGCTACTTCGCGGGGGCGCTGCGCGCGCAGGAGGGCTCGCTGAGCCAGCTGGACGAGGACACGGTCGCCTACCACTTCCACGAGCCGCTGGGCGTGGTCGGGCAGATCATCCCGTGGAACTTCCCGATCTTGATGGCGGTGTGGAAGCTCGCCCCGGCCCTGGCCGCCGGCAACACGGTGGTCCTGAAGCCCGCCGAGCAGACCCCGGCCTCCGTCCACTACTGGCTGAGCCTGGTGGCGGACCTCCTTCCGCCCGGGGTGGTGAACATCGTCAACGGCTTCGGCGAGGAGGCGGGCAAGCCGCTGGCGTCGAGTCCGCGCGTGGCGAAGGTGGCCTTCACCGGGGAGACGGCGACGGGCCGGCTGATCCTGCAGTACGCGGCGGAGCACCTCAAGCCGGTCACGCTGGAGCTGGGCGGCAAGAGCCCGAACCTCTTCTTCGACGACATCTGGTCGAAGGACGACGACCTGCGCGACAAGGCCCTGGAGGGCTTCACGATGTTCGCGCTGAACCAGGGCGAGGTGTGCACGAGCCCCTCCCGCGCCCTGATCGAACGCGGCCGCTACGGCGACTTCCTGGACGCGGCGGTGGCCCGCACCGAACTGATCGTGCCGGGCCACCCGCTGGACACGGACACGATGATCGGCGCGCAGGCCTCGGCGGAGCAGCTCCGCAAGGTCCTCTCGTACGTGGAGATCGGCCAGCGGGAGGGCGCGAAGATCCTGACGGGCGGCGGCCGCATCGACCACGGCGGCGACCTGGCGGGCGGCTTCTACGTCCAGCCGACCATCTTCGAGGGCGACAACCGGATGCGGATCTTCCAGGAGGAGATCTTCGGCCCGGTGGTGTCGGTGACCTCGTTCGAGGACTTCGACGACGCGGTCCGCATCGCGAACGACACGGCGTACGGCCTGGGCGCGGGCGTCTGGACCCGGGACGTCAACACGGCCTACCGCGCGGGCCGCGCGATCCAGGCGGGCCGCGTCTGGACGAACTGCTACCACGCCTACCCGGCCCACGCGGCGTTCGGCGGCTACAAGCAGTCGGGCATCGGCCGCGAAACCCACAAGATGATGCTGGAGCACTACCAGCAGACCAAGAACATGCTGGTCAGCTACTCCCCGAAGAAGCTCGGCTACTTCTAGGGCACCAAGTCGAACCAGGCGGAAGAGGCTGTCCGGATCGTGCCGGACAGCCTCTTCACCCGTTACCGGTTCGTCCAGATCACTGCTTGCCGCCGGTCAGCCACAGGCCGAGTGCCGAGCCGACGAAGACGACGCCCGAGCCCACCGAGGCCAGGACCCTGGTGGTGCCGGTGTAGTCGGCGAAAGTGCTGACGTAGACCGCGGCGGCGGTGGAGATGGCGAGCAGCAGCCAGAGTGCGGGCTTCATGCGGGGGTTCCTCCTGGGTGTGTCGCCGACGTCCCTCTGCGGGGCGGCGAGAGCGGGTCGCTTCGTCGTCCACTCTCGCCGCCGGCCCCTTTCCGGCACATCGGGTCCTGCTCCCGAACCTCAGGTGTAGCCCGCTACACCTGAGGGGTGGGGTCGGCGACCGCCGTCATGGTCCGTGACGGGGTTCACGCCTTCAGGTAGGCGAGGACGGCCAGGACCCGGCGGTGGCCGCTGTCGCTGGGGGGAAGGTTCAGCTTGGCGAGGATGTTGCCGATGTGCTTGCTGACCGAGCGCTCGGTGATGAACAAGGTGGTCGCGATCGTCGGGTTGTCGAGGCCCTGGGCCATGAGGCTGAGGACCTCGCGTTCCCGCGGGGACAGCGCTTCCAGGGGGTCGCGGCGGGTCATGAGCTGGGAGACCACGTCGGGGTCGAGCGCGGTGCCCCCGGCGGCGACCCGCTCGAGGGCCTGCTGGAACTCCTCGATGCGGGAGACCCGGTCCTTGAGCAGATAGCCGACGCCTGAGGCGCCCTGGCCCAGCAGTTCGGTGGCGTAGCTCTCCTCGACGTACTGGGACAGGACGAGGATGGGCAGACCCGGCATCAGCCTGCGGGCCTCGATGGCCGCTCTGAGGCCCTCGTCGCGGAATCCGGGTGGCAGTCGGACGTCGAGCACGGCCGCGTCGGGCCGGTGTTCGAGCAGCGTGGGCACCACCTCGGGCCCGCTCCCCACGACGGCGACGATCTCGTGGCCGACGTCCTCCAGCAACAGAATCAGGCCCTCGCGGAGAAGGACGTTGTCCTCCGCGATCACGATCCGCACGGTAGTACCACCTCAATCGTCGTTCCGGAACCGACAGGGCTGTCGATCCTCGTCGTACCGTCCAGGGCGGCGACGCGCTGGCGTACGCCGTCGAGTCCGCTTCCCGCGCCCGATCCCGGCACCGCGCCGCCACGCCCGTCGTCCTGGACGAGGACGTACAGCCCGGTCCGGTCGTACCGGAGGGATACCCGCGCCTGCCGCGCTTCGCTGTGCCGGGCGATGTTGGTGAGGGCCTCGGCGACCACGAAGTAGGCGGCGGCCTCGACGGCGGCCGGCGGCCGGCGGGCGGGCTCGGGAAGGTCGAGGGCGACCGGGATGGTACGTCCCGCGGCGAGCGCTCGGATGGCTCCGTTCAGCCCTCGGTCGGAGAGGATCGGCGGATAGATGCCGCGGATCACCGCACGCAGTTGCACGAGTGCTTCGTCCACTGTCGTTCTGGCGTCGAGCATGAGTTTCCTGGCGCTCGCGGGGTCCTTGTCGAACCTGCGGTCGGCCAGTCCGAGACGCATGGCGACCGCGACGAGCTGCGCCTGGGTACCGTCGTGCAAGTCCCGCTCGATCCTGCGGAGTTCAGCTTCGTGTGCCTGGAGCGCCCCGGCCCGGGAGGCGGTCAGCTCCTCGATCCGGCGTTCGGCACCGGTCCAGTTCCCCAGCAGCACCTCCGCGATGCGGGTCTCCCACCGGGCGGCGGCGGGGGCCAGCCAGAGGAAGAGGAGGGCGAAGATCCAGACGCAGACCGCCGACAGGACGATCGCCTGCAGCCAGTTCGTCAGGGGGGCGGCGAGGAGGGTGAGGGTGCCGCTGGGGACGGTCCACCACCACATCGGGATCGAGAGGGTGAGCAGGAGGCTGAACAGGGCGCCGAGGACGAGGACGGGCAGGATCAGGCCGACCACGCCGTGGAGCAGCATCCACCCCACGTCCTTGCCGGTCCCGGAGGATCGCAGCAGCTGCAGGGTCTGCCGGCGCGCGCTGCCCTGGAGTACGGGGTACGGGCGTCGCACCGGACGGCCGAGGCGTCGTTCCGCGCGGCGGCGCTCGGCCTCGGCGAGGGACCGCAGGGGGCGGATCGCCCAGGGCAGTACCGGCACGACGATCAGCGCGACGCAGACGAGGGGCAGCAGCACGCAGCCGGCCAGGGACGGCAGGGCGGTCGCGAGGCCGCCGAGGAGATACCGCGTGGAACGCAGGCTGTGGCGTGCGCGTGCCTTCAGGTCCATGGATCACGACGGTACGCCACAGTGGATTCCCTGTCCCACCTGCCCCGCTCCACCCTCATGGTGGAGCTGGCTACACCTCCGGTGCGGGGGCGTGACCGCTGCCGGCCCCCCCTCTCCCGAGCCTAGTTTCGAAGCCTGATCTTGACCGACCGAGGGCATCGAAGGGCCACACATCATGCGACGGATGACGACGAGCGGGGAGACACCGTACGCCGTGTCCCTGGACCAGGTTTCCAAGTCGTACGGCGAGGTGACCGCGCTGGAGCAGGTGAGCTGGGGGTTTCGTACCGGCAGCTTCACCGCGATCATGGGCCCGTCCGGCTCGGGCAAGAGCACGTTCCTGCACTGCGCGTCCGGTCTCGACCGGCCGACGAACGGGTCGGTCCGGTTGGGCGGCGTGGACATGGGCGAGCTCCGCGAAGCCGAGCTGACCCGGCTGCGCCGGGAGCGGATCGGTTTCGTCTTCCAGGGCTACAACCTGATGCCGTCGATGGACGTCGAGCGGAACATCACCCTCCCCCTGTCCCTCGGCGGCCGCAAGGCCGACCGGCAGTGGCTGACGGAGATCGTCCACCGGGTCGGGATGGCGGGCCGGCTCGGGCACCTCCCGGCGCGGCTGTCGGGTGGCCAGCAGCAGCGCGTGGCGGTCGCCCGGGCACTGGTGACGCGCCCCGAGATCGTCTTCGCCGACGAGCCGACGGCCGCGCTCGACCCCAGGTCGGCCGGGCACGTCCTGAAGCTGCTGCGGGAGGCGGTCGACGAGATGGGACGGACCGTCGTCCTCGTCACCCACGATCCCGTGGCGGCCGCGTGGGCCGACAGCGTCGTCTTCCTCGGAGGGGGCCGGATCGTCGACGAACTGACCGCCCCGTCCGCGGAAGCCGTCCTGGCCCGCTGGGACTCGCTGTGAGGCGCGGGATCGCCGCGGGCGTGGCGGCGGCGCTGCTCTTCGCCGCCGCGCTGACGGGCGCGTTCGGCGTCCTCCTCGAATCGGCGCTGCGGGCGCACGGTGCGGTCGACCGCTACGCCCCGGCCGTGGCCGTCGTCGCCGCGAGCCAGCGGGTCGAGATGACCGTGGACTCCGGTGAGTCCGAGCGTACGGAGGTCAGGCCGCTGCTGGAACGGGCGCGGGTGTCGATCGCCCCCGCCGAACGGCTGAAGGAGGTACCGGGGGTCGTACGGGTCGTCGCGGACGTGTCCGTACCCGTCGTCGCCGCCGACGGCACCGAACTCACCGGTCACGGATGGGAGTCGACCGCGCTCGGCCCGTTCGAACTGCGGTCGGGGCGTGCCCCGCAGGCACCGGACGAGGTGGCGGTGGCGGCCGGGAGCGGCATGGAGGTCGGGAACACCGTCCGGCTCCAGGCGGGGGGCCGGGCACCTGAGCCGTACCGGGTCAGCGGCCTGGTGTCGGCCGGTTCGGGGGCGGACGGCGCCGTCCGCGCGAGCGTGTGGTTCGACGACAGGACGGCGCGGACGCTCGCCGGCCATCCCGGACACGCCGACGCGCTGGTGGTCCTCGGCAAAAAAGGCACGTCCCCCGAGGCGCTCGGCGCGGCGGCCCCGGGTCTCCTCGTCGCGACCGGTGCCGCACGTGGTGACGTCGAGAACCCGGGGGTGGCGGCGGCGCGGCTCGACCTGATCGGGGTGAGCGCGTCCATCGGCGGCATCGCCCTGCTGGTCGTGCTGCTGATCCTGACCGGGCTGCTGGACATCTCCGTACGGGACCGGACCCGCGAACTCGCGGTGATGCGCGCCATCGGCGCCACCCCCCGGCAGGTGCGGCGGCTGATCGTCCGCGGCACTCTGAAGGTCGCCGTGCCCGCCGCACTCGTCGGCGGCCTGGGATCGCTCGGGCTCGGCGCGGTCCTGCACCGCTTCATGGCCGATCACGGTGTCCTCCCGCGAGAGCTGTCGCTCGTACTGGGTCCGCTGCCCGTCGCCGGCACCATGCTGCTCACCGTGCTCACCGCGGTCGGCTCCGCCTGGCTCGCGGCCCGGCGCGTCTCCCGCGTCCGGCCGGTCGAGGCCCTGGGCGAGGCGGCGACGGAGCCGGCGCGGCTGCCGCGCTGGCGGATGGTCACCGGGCTCTTCTTCCTGGCCGTCGGGCTGGGCGCGGCCTCCACGGCGCTCGCCTTCGGCGGGCAGATCGCCAGGGCGGCCATGGGCGGCCTGGCGCTCACCCTGATCTGGGCCGCCGCGCTCCTGGGTCCCTGGGTCGCGCGGGCCGGGATCCGCGTCCTGAGCCCTCCACTGCGGCTGCTCTTCCCGGTGCCGGGCCGACTCGCCGCGGAGACGGCCTCCGTCGCCGCCGTCCGGCTGGCGTCGGTGATCACACCGATCGCACTGGCGCTCTCCTTCGGGGCCGGCCAGCTCTTCGTCCAGACCACGGCCGTCAGCGCCACCCGCACCCAGTCGGCCGCCGGTCTGCTCGCGGACCACGTGCTCGTCGCGGACGGTCCGGGCGTGCCGAGCGCGGCGTACGAAGAAGTACGCAGGACGCCCGGGGCGGACGCGGTGACGGCCGTGAAGCGCACCACCGTCGTGAAATCGGTCGGCGACCAGCTCCAGTCGCTGCCCGCGCAGGGCCTCAAGGGCGCGTGGTCGAACCTGGATCCGGGCGTCACCTCGGGTTCGCTGGCAGAGTTGCGCGGCGCCGACACCGTCGCGGTCAGCTCGAACGTCGGCGACGGCGACGACCTCGGCAAGACCATGTCCTTCTGGCTCGGCGACGGCACTCTGATCCACCCCCGGGTGGTCGCCGTCTACGACCGTGGGATGGGCTTCGGCGACGTCCTGCTGCCGCATGATCTGGTCGCGGCGCACGTCACCGACGGCGGTCATGACGACTACCTGCTGGTGAGCGGGGGCGCCGACCTCCGGCCGGTAGCCGAGCGCCTCCCCGGGGTACGCGCCACATCCGCCGCCGAGTACGGCGCGGCGCTGACCGAGCAGGCGCGCGTCCAGGGGCTTCCGGGCCTGATGGCGGTCGCGGCCATCGCCCTGTTCACCTTGATCGGCGTGGTGACCACGCTGGCCGTCGCCACCGCGTCCCGCCGGCGCGAGCTGGCCCTGCTCCGTCTGATCGGCGCGACGCGCCGCCAGGTCCTGTCCATGCTGCGGCTGGAGACGCTGCTCGTCCTCGGGACGGGCACGATCGTCGGCACGCTGGTGGCGGCCCTGACCCTGTTGACCTTCGCCCTCGCGGTGACCGGGCTGCCCGCGCTGTCCGTCTCCCCCGCCGTCTGCGCCGCCATCCTGGGCGTGGTCTGCCTGGCGGGCATGGCTGCGGTCATGCTGCCGGCACGGCGGCTGGTACGGCGTCGCGGCTCGCCCCGGATCGAGTAGGAAGCCGCGCCTCCCGGGTGCGCCCGTCTTCGGACGGGCGCACGAGCGGGGAAGCCGTTCCTTCATGCGCCGCGACCGTCACTGGACCAGGCCGAGCCGCCGGCGGGTCCGTCGCACCACGACCACCTCTCACTGCCCCACTGACGTTGTTCCCCTACCGATGGGAGTTGTTCCATGCATGCACGTGTCTCACCGAGGTTCCGTCCCACTCTTTCGCGAGGCGGCCGACGTAGGGCATCGCTCGCCGTGACCGTGCTCACCGGGGCCGTCATGACCACCGGCGCACTGTTCCCGTCCGCGGCCTTCGCCGCCAAGCCGGACCCCGTGCAAAAGAGCCTGAACACCTTGGTGGCCGACGACCGGATCCCCTCCGCGTCGGCGAGCGTCGTGGACCGCGAGGGCCGGACGCGTCAGTACACCGCAGGTGTCGGCGACCTCAGGACCGGCGCGAAGGTGCCCAACGACGGGCAGGTACGGGCGGCCAGCAACACCAAGGCCTTTACGGCCGTGGTCGTACTGCAGCTGGTCGCCGAGAAGAAGCTCGCCCTGGACGCCCCCGTCGACACCTACCTGCCCGGCCTGCTGCGCGGCGAAGGCATCGACGGACGCCACATCACCATCCGCCAACTCCTCCAGCACACCAGCGGCCTGCCCGAATACGTGGACAAGGGCGCGGTCCTCAAGGATCTGCAGAGGTACTACGAGCCGCGCGAGCTCCTCGACAGCGCCCTCGCGCAGAAGGCCCACTTCTCCCCGGGCGCGAAGTGGGAGTACAACAACACGAACTACCTGGTCGCGGGCCTGATCATCCAGAAGGTCACCGGCCGCCCGCTGGGTGAGGAGATCAACCGGCGCATCGTCGACCGCATCGGACTGCGCCACACCTACTTCCCCACCCCCGGTGACATGACCATCCGCGAGCCCCACGCCAAGGGCTACCACCGGGACACAGCCGACTCGCCCTGGCGCGATGTCACCGCACTCGACCCGTCCTGGGGCTGGGCCGCGGGTGCGGTGATCACCACCAACAGCGACCTCAACCGCTTCTACACCGCACTCCTCGGCGGCAAACTCCTGCCCCCGGCCCAGCTCGCCCAGATGCGCACCACCGTCCCCACAGGGGCCCCGGGTGTCGGCTATGGACTGGGCCTGATCAGCACGCCGTTGCCGTGCGGCGGCGTCTACTGGGGCCACGGCGGAACCATTCCGGGATACGCCACCTACGGAGGTGTCACGGAGGACGGGCGTGCGGTCAACGTCGCGCTGACCGCCATGCCGGCCGACAGCGCCACCGAACAGCACGCACAGGCCGCCGTCGAAACGACCCTGTGCCGCTGATACCCCACTGACCCCACCGGCCGCCGCTCCCGCTCGCGGGAGCGGCGGCCGATATCCCGGCGGGCCCATGCTCACGAGCGTCGCCGGGCCACTGGCGCGATGGGCCGTCCGGCACGGCCCCACGGCCCGCTCGTCGCTTGCCCTCCACTGTCACGACAGGAGTTGTTCCATGCACGCACGTGTCTCGCCGACGTTCCGTCCCACACCTTCGCGAGGCGGCCGACGTAAGACCTCGCTCACCATGACGGTGCTCACCGGGGCCGTCATGACCATCGGCGCGCTGTTCCCGTCCGCGGCCTCCGCCGCCAAGCCGGACCCCGTTCAGAAGAGCCTGAACGCCCTGGTGACCGATGACGAGATGCCCGCCGCGCTGGCGAGCGTCGTGGACCGCGAGGGCCGGACGCGTCACTACACCGCAGGTGCCGGCGACCTCAGGACCGGCGCGAAGGTACCCGAGGACGGACAGGTACGGGCAGGCAGCAACACCAAGGCCTTCACGGCCGTGGTCGCGCTGCAGCTGGTCGCCGAGAAGAAGCTCGCCCTGGACGCCCCCGTCGACACCTACCTGCCCGGCCTGCTGCGCGGCGAAGGCATCGACGGACGCCACATCACCATCCGCCAACTCCTCCAGCACACCAGCGGCCTGCCCGAATACATGGAGTCCCCCGTCTTCGCGGACTTCCCCGCCGTCCGGTACCGGTACTTCGAGCCACGCGACCTGCTCGACGGCGCCCTCGCACAGAAGGCCCACTTCTCCCCGGGCGCGAAGTGGGAGTACAACAACACGAACTACCTGGTCGCGGGCCTGATCATCCAGAAGGTCACCGGCCGCCCCATGGGCGAGGAGATCGGCCGGCGCATCGTCGACCGCGTCGGACTGCGCCACACCTACTTCCCCGCCCCCGGAGAGACGACCCTTCGCGAGCCCCACCCCAAGGGCTACGAACGGGAAACGGACGACGGACCTCTGATCGACTACACCACCATGGACATGTCCATGGGGTGGGCTGCGGGTGCCCTGGTTTCCACCAACAGCGACCTCAACCGCTTCTACACCGCACTCCTCGGCGGCGAACTCCTGCCCCCGGCCCAGCTCACCGAGATGCGCACCACCGTCCCCGCAGAGGCACGCGGCCCCGGCGTCCGCTACGGACTGGGCCTCACCAGCACGCCACTGTCATGCGGCGGCGTCTACTGGGGCCACGGCGGAACCGCCCTGGGATACCGGACACGAGGAGGCGTCACATCGGACGGACGCGCCGCCGGCATCGCGGTAACCACCGCCCCGACGGGTGCGGCCTCCCAGCGGGTGGAAGCTGCCGTCGACACGGCGCTGTGCCGCTGAGTGATGTGCCGGCGCGATGGAGGTTCACGGCAGCGGCCATGTCGTCCACCCCGGAAGTGGAGGGGGTCCCGCATGGGGTTGGATGTACCCCACTGCACGGCGTGACCGAGGGTGATGAGACTGCGATGAGTGAACTGACGAAGCCCGTCGTCGAGGTTCCGGACGGGGACGCTCCCGAGGAGCTGACCGTGCGGGACCTCGTCGTCGGGGACGGGGCCGAGGCGAAGCCGGGGAGGGTCGTCCGGGTGCACTACGTCGGGGTGACCTTCGCGTCCGGGGCGGAGTTCGACGCCTCCTGGGACCGGGGCGAGCCGTTCAAGTTCGCCGTGGGCGGCGGCCGGGTCATCAAGGGGTGGGACCGGGGGATCCGGGGGATGAGGGTCGGCGGCCGGCGCGAGATCATCGTTCCGCCGCGCCTCGGCTACGGCAAGCAGTCCCCTTCGCGGCTGATCCCCGCCGGCTCCACGCTCGTCTTCGTCGTGGACCTGCTCTCGGTGGTCTGAGGCGCGGGAGGAGGGCGGGAGGAGGGGCGGTCGAGGCCCGGTCACGTACGAACGTCCAGACCGGATGAGCCGGGTGCCGGTCGGTTGCCCGGGTGCGGCCGAAGTCGATATTTTTGGCATCAAGTAAATCGATCGGCTGCCGGCAGCACGGAGCAGGGGTACGTACATGAACGAGGGGCACGCCGCGGAGCCCGCCAAGACCGTCCGGGACATCGTCTCCCTGCTGGAGGCCGCCGGTCTCGCACGCGAGGACGTACTGCGCGTGGAGGGCGAGGGCGGCCTCTCGTACGCCTCGGGACTGCCCGTGGAGGACGTGCACGCGCTGCTGCGCGGTGAGCCGCTGCCGCAGGGCGAGGGCGGCGGGGCGGACCCGGTCGAGGAGCGGCACCGGCGGGTGGTCGCCCGGATCGTCTTCCTGCGCTCCACCAGGCTGCGCACCTCCCCCGACGGCCAGCGCCGCGCGTACTCGCTGGCGGAGGTCGCGGCGGCCGCCGGGACGAGCACCCAGTGGCTCGACAAGATGATCAGGACGGGCAAGGCGCCGAACCTCGATCACGCGGCCGGGATCGCGGGGTTCTTCGGGGAGAGCATCGAGTTCCTCGTCGCCGCACCCGCCCAGGCGCTCGACCGGGTCCTCCAGCAGATCCACAAGGACCTGCTGGAGCGGACCGTCGCCCGCCAGGTACAGGACATCCAGCGCCTGCGGAAGACCGGCTCCGGCGACTCCCCCACGTCCGACCTCGGCGTCGTCGACTACGCCGCACGCGCGCTGGCCGACGTACCGGAGGACACCGCTCAGCCCATCATCGCCCTGATCGAATCCGTCGCCAGGCGCTCGCGCGAGGAGCGCGCACGCGAGAACCGCGCGGAGACGCGCGGCTGACCTGCCCCCTGGCCCGCCCTTCTGGCCCGCTCTTCCGGCCCGCCCCGCCGTTTCGCGCGGGTTTCCCCCCACATGCGGCCCACGGTCTCACCAAGCGGACATAGGGCCGCTGGCCAGGCATTATGCGTTCCCGATCACGGTTGCCCGCGCTGAGCCGAGTGACTAGTCTCGCGGTCGCGGGGGTGGTGGCGCCCATCCCCGGCCGCGGGCACGTGCGTTGGGGGACGGACGCACCCGGAGGGTACGAACCGACCGCGTACCAGGCGGCGTCCGGGTGGGGGAGACATGAGGGACGCGGTGGGGTCTTCGCGTGCGATGAGACGGCATCGGGACGAACTGTTCGCCGGGGTGCCGTGTCCGGCCGGACGGGATCCGCACGAGCTGTTCCGGGCCATCTGCGCCTACTTGAGCGAGAGCGGCGACCGCGAGGTCCGGCTGATGCTGGAGCCGTTCCCTCCGGGGACGGTCAGCGGGCTCTGGCTTGACCTGGGGGACCACGAGGTGGTCGTGGTGGAGGAGAACACCCTGCCCATGCACCAGATGGTGATCCTGGGACACGAGCTGTGGCACCGCGAGGAACGCCGGGCCGGCCGGACCCAAGGCGCGGCGGAGGGGGCCGCGGCCGCGCGCATGCTCGGTGAGCGGTGGAGCGTCGACGACGCGGTGAGGCATCTGGCGGCGCGTACCGACTACAGCGTGGCGGAGGAGCGGCGGGCGGAGAGGTTCGGCCGTCTGCTGGCGGCCAAGTTCCGCCCCTTCCTCCTCGGCAAGCGCGACAACACTGCCCCCGACGATCTGATCGGCCGTATCCGCGCATCGCTGGGGCGCTGATGACCCCCGACGGTGTCGACTACTACATCACGGCCGCCGTACTGGGCGCGGCCCTGCTGGCCAAGTTGCCTGCCCTCGTGCGGGGTTGGCGCAGCCCGACGGTCCGGACGGTGAACCTCCTGCTGTTCCTGCCCTGCGTCGGGTTCATCTTCTCCTCGGCGGCCGTGGTCAGCGCCGTCAACCGGCTCAGCGGGATCAGCAACCTCTCGGCCCTCCTGGTCCACTGCATCATGACGGCCTATTCGTGCGCGTCCCTGGTCCTGCTGGACTACTGGAGGGAGGGATCGGGCGAGTACGGCCGCACGCGTCGGCGGGTGCGGGTGTGGAAAACCGGCTGCTGCGCCGTGATCGTGGCACTGGTGGGACTCTTCGCGCTGGGCGAGGCCCCGGTGGAGCAGCCGCGGGACTTCGACACCTACTACGCCACCACCCCGTTCATCCGCGAGATGCTCCTCCTCTACCTGCTCGCGTACCTGGCCTCCGCGGTGGCCATGGCCGTCGTGTGCCGGAACTGGATCATCGACATCGACCGCCGGACCGCCTACGGGCCGAAGACGGCGGCCGACCGGTCCCTGCGGGTCGGCCTGCTCGTGCTGGTGCTCGCGGCCGTCGGCAACACCATCTTCGCCCTGTTCAAGCTGACCTCCGTCGCCGCCCGCTGGGCCGGCCGGGACTGGGACGCGCTGAGCAGCAGCCTCGGCCCGTTCATGTCGGTCACCGGGGTGACCATCGGCCTCGGGCTGCTCGTGCCGGCGTACGGCCCCGGCCTGATCGACCGGGTGTGGAACCCGCTGCTGGCCATCGCCGCGCTGCGGCCCCTGTGGCGCCTGGTCCGCCGGTCCGGGCCCGCTCCCGGGAACGCGGTGCTCCTCACCCCGGCCTGGTACGCCGGGCCCGAGCAGGTCCTGCTGTACCGGTTGACCACGATCCACGACTGGATGCTCGGCCTGTGCGCCCACTGCGCGGAGGGGGTCCGCGAGCGGGCCTACCGCCGGGCGAGGGAGAGCGGGGCCGCGGAACGCGAGGCGGTGGCCGCGGGCCTCGCCGCCATGTTCACGGCGGCGGCCGCCGACCGGGCCCGCGAGCCGCAGCTGCCGGCCGGGCCGGCCGGGCGCGCGATGGACGCCGTACGGGCGGCGGAGGCGCAGGACCCGGACCTGCTGGTGTCGATCTCCCGGGCCCTGGACGCCCCGGCGCGGACGGGGTGAGGGCCGGCGGCGTCTCCGTCACCGGCCCCCAGCGCCTTCGGCGCGCCTTCCTCAGTGTGCGGTCATCCTGTTCACAATCGCCCCCCACCCGTCGAAGGCGGCCTTCGTGAGTTCGCCTACCTGGTGGGAGACCCCGGGGATGCGTGTGAACATCCTCAGGGCCCCGAGGGTGGCAACGCTCAGTACAGCGACACCGGTGGCCGTGTAGAACTCACTGCTGTTCACCCCGTAGCCCCAGCCGGCACAGAAGGCACTCGCGATGTCAAGGAACATCGTGGTGAAGCTCAGGGCGCCCGCGAGTATCTCCAGTGGTACGGCGAGAGGAGCCAGAGGGGTGAGGGCGGCGATAGCTCCGGCGCCGGCCGTTACGGCCGCGGCGCTGCCGGTCCAGAAGGCCCACTCGTGGAAGGTGTGGGAGGCATGCTGCCAGTCCGCCTTCGAGTAGCCGAGCACGATGGTGTCGCTGTCCGACGTGCCGGCCAGGTTCTTGCTGGTGGCCTCGGCCTCGGCCATCTGGTTCGCGGCCTGCTCAGCCGCCGCGGTGTCTTCCGCGTCCCGCAGCAGCCTGGCGTCCAGGCGTGCCTCACTGGCGGCGGTGGCCGCCTCGATCGCGCTCCGGCCGGCCGCGACCGCGGAGTTCCGGGCATCGGAGGCGGACTGCTTGGCCCAGTCCGCGGAGATGCGCGCACTTCGGGCCGACTTCACGGCCTGGTTGGCGCAGTAGTTCGCCGAACGGGCGGCGCTACGTGCAACTGCGGCCTGCTGCTTCGCCTTGTCGGCCGAGATCTGGGCGCTGCGGGCGGACTCCTCGGCCTGATTCGCATAGGCGTTCGCCTTGTCGGCGGAGGCAGCCGCTCGGGTGGCCGCGTCCTGTGCCTTCCCTGCCCACACCACCGCTTCCGCGCCGGCGTTACGAGCCCTGGCCGCGGCCTCCTGAGCTCGGGCCGCATCCTCCTGGGCCTTGTCGGCGATCTTCGCCGCTGCGGCGATGGCACCCTGCATGGCGGCGACGTGGGTAGCGAAGTCGTGGTCGAGCTGTGCGGTCTCGTACTGGACTGTCGCGATGAACTTGCGGCGCATCCACGAGGGGCCCTCGAGTACGGCCTGGGCATGGGCCTTGGTGTAGGGGCCCGCTGTCTGAAGGAGGGCTGCGGTGGCCACCGCGTCGTCCTCCCGCTGCGCCTTCTCGAACGTGACGGCGAGGAACACGTGGAGCGCCTCGGACGTTCCGGCGTTCAGCGCCGCATTGGCCGCCTCCTTCACCGCGCGGCCGGGGTTACCGGCCAGCAGGCGGGTGATCATGACGCGGTTGTCCGTGGCAGCTGCCTGTACCGTACCCGTCCGCAAGAACGCCGCCACGGCCTCGGGATCGGCGCTCTTGAGCGCCGCGGTCGCGGCGAGCCCGACCTTCGAGGAAGAGACACGGGCCATGTGGACGGCCATCTCGCGGTCGTCCTGCCGTTGGGCGATCAGCCGGTCGCCGTCGATCCAGACATGGACGTCGGCGTCCCCGCCGGCCAGCGCGAACTGTGCGGCTTCCCGGGACCAGATGCCGTAGGAATCCATGATAGTGATGGCAGCCTTGCGGCCTGCGGCTGCGGCGGCCGTCAGGTTCCCGGCCCGCAGCGCCGATTCAGCCTGCGTGATCAGATCCTTCGTGGCCTGGGAGGTCTGCTCGGTCTGGGTGCGCTTCGCCTCGATGGCAGCCCTGTCGAGGGCATCGGTTTGGGCGATCAGACGCATTTCCTCGACAGCCCGCTGCGTTTCGTGGTCCAGCCTCTGCTGTTCACCCTCACGAGCCTTCTTCTCCACCTCGATCGCCTGCAGGACGGCTTCGGTGGCCTTGTCGGCGGCCTTGGTGGCCTCGTTGGCGAACTCGGTGGACTTGTTCGCGTAGTCCACCGCCTGGCCGGCGTAGGTGACGGCCCACTCGGCCGCCTCGGCGGCCTTCTCCGCATGGGCGGCCGCGCTGTAGGCGGCGTTCCGGGCGGTACGCGCCGCGGTCGCGGCCGCGGTCGCGAGGGCCTGTGCCGTGCCGGCCGCGTTCGTGGCGACCTGGGCGTTCGTGGTGGCGATCTGAGCCTGCCGCTTGGCTTCGTCGGCCTCGGCCTTGGCCGTGCCCGCTGCCGATTCCGCCGCCCTCCAGGCCGTTGTGGCAGAGGCCGCCGCATCGCGTGCCGCAGCGGCGGCCGTACCACCGATGGAGGCGGCCTGCTCGGCCGCAGCCGCAGCGGCCTCGGCCTGGTCCGCCGTGACTCTCGCCACGGCCGCCTCGCGCCGAGCGGCGACGGCGGCCGCCCGGGCGCCGTCAGCCTTGCTCGCGTCCCGTGACGCGTCTCTGGCCGCGTTGTACGCCTTCGTTGCCGCATTGCCTGCGGAGGCGGCCGCGTAACTGGCAGCCATTGCGGCGTGCGCGGCCCGACGCGAAGCCTGAATGGCGGCGTTCGCGGCGTTGGTGGCCATGCGCGCCGCGTCGGACGCTCCCCGCGCCGCCTCGGCGGCCTTACGGGCCGCCCGACCGGCCTTGACCACGTCGTTCTGCGCCTGGCGGGCTTCGGCCTCGGCGGTCTCCGCGGCCTCCTTCGCCTTGGCCGCGGCTTCCACGGCACGTGCGCATGCCTCTTCGGCTTCCTTCGTCCGCGCTTCGGCCGTCTTGCCCTCACGGGTGGCGACGGCGACAAGCTCCTCGATCTTGGAGCGCTCCTGATCACGGGCCCGGGCGATGTGCTGGCCGGTTTCGAGGAACCATTCGATCTCGGCCTCCGTACCGGACAGGGCCCGGTTGGCGTACTTCTGCACCTCCGGGCCTGCCAGCATCAGCAGCTTGGAGGCCTCGACACGCATGTCCTCCAGCCGGGCCGTGAACCGGTCCACGGTGAGGAACTTCTCCAGCGCGGCCTGGGAGCCGTCGTTGAGTGCGGCGTTCCCCGCCTTGTTCACGGCCTTGCCACTGGTGGACATCACCGTCGCGGTGGCCACGCGCAGGTCTTCCACCAGGGCTGGCTTGAAGCCGCCCGCGAGGAATGCGGAGACTGCCGAGTCACTGCCGTTGAGCGCGGCGGTGACCGCACGACGGGTTCCCTTGCCTACGGTCGCCAGCTTGGCCAGGAGGGCCGCGCGGTTGTCCGCCGCGGTCTCCGATGCGAGTTTCACGGACAGGAAGTTCTGAACATCGGCGTCGGAGCCGGCCAGCGCCACCTCGGCAGCGGCGCGAACGGCCGTTCCTCCCAGTACCCATGCCTTGACGACCTTGGCCCGGTCGGTGTCCGGCAGCCGGAACGGGTCCGCTTCCGGCGGCGGCGTCTCCGCCCAGGCCGCCGTCGGGTTGAGGACGAGGCTGGACGTGGTGACGACGGCCGCGGTGGCCGCGACGGCGCCGAGAATGCGGCGCCTACTCCAATAAGTGGTGTCCAAAACGGATCCTTCGCTATCGGCGCATGGCACGCCGCAGAAGAGGCGGGCGTGATCCAGGGCAGCAAGGTGTGGGTCGCGCTTCTTCAGCCGGGACCAAGGAACGCGTTGCGGGGTCCGAGCAGCGCACGGCAGGACCTTACGCGGCACGCGAAGGTTTGACTAGACGGAAGTTGATGAGCAATCAACTCACGTTTATTCGCGACTGTCCGACCGCACCGCGAGATGGCACGAAGGGGCGATTCAGATGGGGGCGAACGGGATGAATACGGACGTTCAAAGCCGCCTGACATCCTGAAGGTTGGTGATGCACATCACTCAACCAGGAGGGCACACGAACGCCTTGGGGCCACATAAGACGAGTGACCAACCGTCATGTTCGTTTTCAAGGCTTGATTTCCGCTCCAGTTATCCGGTTAGTATTCCGGCGGAAGTTGGGGGCCTCCGACGAGAGACGACCTGTCTACGACGGTTCTCTTGTCGTTGAGACACGAGCCTTCGCATCCGCATGGAATTTTCCGGGCCTGCCGTGCCCGGAACTGACGACTGGGGTAGGGATGAAGGCACGTAAGACGCTCGTCCGCACGGTGGCCGCCGCCACCGCGGCCGGCGCTCTCGCTTGGATCGCGGTCACCGGCGCCGGCGCCGCCACCGCGGGCGGGAACGGTACGCACACCGCCACGCTGAAGTCCGTCGCCGACGAGGGACCGGGCTACGCGATCGAGGACTTCGGCTACCCGAACGCCGACAAGATCCTCGCCGAGCGGAACATCGTCCTCAAGCGCGGTGACGGCCACATCCTCCTCGCCGACTGCGGGAGCGCGACCGATCTCCTGGAGATCTGGTCCCGGGAGAAGGAGAAGATCTGCTTCCGGGTCACCGGTACCAGCGGCTACCTGACCCTGGAGATCCCCTCGGTCTTCGCCGTCAAGGGCAACGACTACTCCGCGCAGGTCGACATGAAGGTCGGCGAGGAGAAGAAGACCTGGGACGTGAACAAGAACTCCTGGACCGCGGTCGGTGAGAGCGCCGACGCGCAGGGACGCGAGTTCATGCTCCTGGAGATCCGGACCTCCAAGTAGCCCCTCCAGGGCAGGAACAGCGGCCGGGCCCTCGTCCGGTCGGCGTCCGATCGTCCGCCACGCACCGTTCACCGAAGGAAGAACCATGCTCGCACCCCGTCTGCGCCCGGCGCGGACCACCGGTCTGCTCGTCTCCGCCACCGCGGTCGCCGCAGGGCTGATCTCGGCGGCCCCCGCCGCGGCGCTGGCCGGTCCCGACGCGCCGGCCACCCAGCTCAAGTCCGTCGTCAAGCTGAACATCGGCGACGAGGCCAACTCTCGGGCCTGTACGGCGGCCCTGCTCGACGCCGACTGGATCATCACGGCGGCCAGTTGCTTCGCCGCCACCCCCGGCGCGCAGGTGCCGGCCGGCAAGCCGGCGCTGAAGTCCGTCGCCACGCTCTCCGACGGGACCGCCGTCGAGGTCGTGGACCTCACCCCCCGCACCGACCGCGACCTGGTCCTGGGCCGGCTGGCCAACTCCGCCGGCGCCAACCTCCCGTGGGCCCGGATCGCCCCCGCGCTCCCCGCCGCCGGCACCGACCTCGGCACGGCCGGGTTCGGGCGGACGAAGACCGAGTGGGTGCCCGACAAGCTGCACACGGGCACCTTCACCCTCAACGCCTCCGACACCGGCACCCTGACCGTCACCGGCAAGGGCACCGACGTCATCTGCAAGGGGGACACCGGCGGCCCGCTGTTCAACGGATCCGGTCAGCTCATCGGCGTCAACAGCCGTTCCTGGCAGGGCGGCTGCCTCGGCGCCCCCGCCACCGAGACCCGTACCGGGGCCGTCTCCGCGCGGGCCGACAACCTGAGCCAGTGGACCGCCGACGTCCGCTCGCTGACCCCCGGCTGGAAGACCGAGGCCGTCGTCCAGGCGGGCACCTCCCTCTACCAGGGCATTCGCCTGGCCGACGGTTCCTGGACCGGCTTCACCGACGTCCAGTCGAAGGCCGGGAACATCGGCGGCATCCGCACGGCCACCGTCGCCGGCATCGACGGTGACACCCACGTGGTCGCGCTCGGCACCAACGGCCGCATCTACCACACCATCCGCAAGGCGGACGGAACGTGGCTGAACTTCGGCGACGTCGGCGCCGAGGCCGGTGTCCTGCCCAACGTCACCCAGGTGTCCGCCGTCTCCACCGGTACGGAGATCCAGGTGGTCGCGGTCTCCAACGGCAAGGTCTTCCACAGCCTGCGCCGCGCCAACGGCACCTGGGCCCCCTTCGGTGACGTCGCCGCCGTCTCCAGCCCCCTCAGCGGCGTGACCTCCATCGCCACCGCCAACACCGGTGGTGCGCTCCAGGTCGTCGCCGTCAGCGGCGGCAAGGCGTACCACACCGTGCGCAACACCGGCGGCTCCTGGACCGTCTGGGGCGACGTCGCCGGTGCCGCCGGCGCCACCGGCCCGATCAGCTCCGTGGCCATGGCCGGCAGCGGCAGCAGCGCCCACGTGGTCATCGCCACCGACAACGGCACCCGCCAGTACCACACCATCCGCCAGGACACCGGCGTCTGGAGCCCCTTCCGGGACCTGACCGCCCACCTCGGCAACATCACCGTCAAGTCCGTGGGCACCGCCGGATTCAGCCACCAGGTCGACGTCACCTTCACCACCGGTGACAACCGCGTCGTCTACACCTCCTGGAGCAACCCGGCCCGCCTCTTCACCACCCCGGTCACCGTGCCCACGATCGCGGGCATCGCGGCCACCCCCCTGGGCTCCATCGCCCTCGCCCCCACGCTCTGACCCGAGCGGCCCGGTCCACCCCGTCCACCCCGCGCGCCCACCCGCCCCTGTCCCCTACAGGGGCGGGTGGGCATGCCCGTCCGTGGCGGATTCCCGAAAGTGAGAGCCGTGAGAAGGAAGAAGGGACTCGCCGCGTGGCTGGCCGGAGGGCTGGTCGCGGTGGGCGGGATGTTCGCGGCGCTGCCGGTGACGCCCGCGGTGTCGGCCGCCGCGCCGGCGGGGACGCCGCCGGTGCGGACGATCTCGTACAACGTGTGCGGCGCGTACGCCGAGAAGTGCCGCAGCGAGATGCCGCTCGCCTCGTGGGCGGACGGCCTGCAGGGGCACGTCACCGACTGGGACGCCGACGTGGTGATGCTCCAGGAGATGTGCAAGGGCCAGTACGACCGGCTGCGGCAGGTGCTGCCCGGCTACACCGGCGTGTGGACCAGCACCCGGACCGCCGACGGGTGCGCGAAGTGGGGGGACGACAAGGGCTTCGGCCAGGCCCTGCTGGTGCGGGCCCCGCAGAGCGAGGTCAGCGGGATGTCCGCGGAGCTCACTCCCCCGGGTCTCACGGGCGAGAAGCGCTCGGTGGTCTGCGCCAAGGCTCCCGTGGACGGGCGTGCCGTCCTCGCCTGCGGGACGCACCTGCGGCGTGACGACGCCGCGCAGAACGACACCCCGGCGCTGATGGCCCGCATCGAGGCGTGGGCCAACGGGCTGCCGGTGATCCTGGCCGGTGACTTCAACGCCCGCCCCGGCTACGCGCACATGGACCCGGTGTACGCGGGCCGGCCGGGGACGCTGTCCCTGGCCGAAGCCGACGGCACCGACCAGCAGTACTTCACGGCCGCGTGCAGGTCCGCCGGTGCCGCGGAGTGCCGGACCGGAGCGCCCACCGTGGTCGACAACGAGACGGGGACGAAGTACGTCTCGCGGTTCGACTTCACCTTCTTCACCCGCCAGGACTTCGGCGACCTGCGCGGCGAAACGCTGGAGACCGGCTTCACCAAGGTCAAGGACCACCTGATGGTCCGCTCGGCCGCCTCGTTCCGCACGCGGGCGCCGGTGGCCGGGGACCTCACGGGTGACGGCGTACGGGACCTGCTGGCGGTCCAGGAGGACGGCTCGCTGCGGCTCTACCCGGGGCTCGGCGACGGGCGGTTCGGCCCGCACCGGGTGATCGGGGCGGGCGGCTTCGCCGGGGCCGACGTCAGCCACCGCGGTGACTGGACCGGCGACGGCCGCGAGGACGTCGTCGCGCGGATCGGGGACGAGCTGTGGGTGTATCCCAACACCGGTACCGGCGATCTCGGCGAGCGCGTCCCCATGGGTGAGCGGCCCAGGGGCTGGGCGCACGCCACCGTCCTCGCCGTCGGCGACGTCGACGGGGACGGGCAGCCGGACCTCGTGGGCCGCAGTGTCAACGGCCTCTACCTGCACCGCGGCAGCGTCGGCACCAACCCGGCCCTGCCCCGCGACGTCGTCGTGCTGGGCGGCCCGGAGTGGAAGCCCGCCGACCTGCCCGAGATCCTGGCCCCCGGCGACGTGGACCGGGACGGCCGCGCGGACCTGTGGGCACGCGCCGCCGACGGGCAGCTGCGCCAGTACCTGTCCAAGGGGGCGCAGGCGCTCCCGGCGCCCACCGTCCTCGGCTCCGCCCCGCAGGGCGCGTACCCGCTGGCCGGCACGGTCGGCGACGCCAACGGGGACGGCCGCGCCGACCTGCTGCTCACCACCGCCCCTCAGGGCGACGGCAGCGGCGACCTGGCCTTCCTGCCGGGCGACGCGGCCGGGACCGGGTTCGGCCCGGCGGTGACCGTCGGGGAGGGCGGCTGGCGCTGGATCCGGTCCGTGCGCTGACCCGTCACGCGCCCTCCGTCTGCTTCCCGGCCGGCTGCCGGGAGGCGGGCGGGGTGCGGATCAGGAGGGCGACCAGGACGGCCAGCCCGCCGAGTACGGCACCGACCCCGAAGCCCCACCGGACACCGGTGGCCAGGGCGTCGGTGGACTCGGCGCCCGCGGCCGCCGCCGTGGCGGCGTGCCCCGACATGACGCTGATGACCAGGGCGGTCCCGGCGGCGGCCGCGACCTGTTGCAGGGAGCCGAGGACGGCGGAGCCGTGGGGGTAGAGGTGCGGCGGCAGCACGGACAGGCCGGAGGTGAAGACGGGGGTGAAGACGAACGCCATGCCCGCGCTGAGGGCCACGTGCAGGGCGAGGACCACCCACGGCGGGGTTCCCCGGCCCGTGAGGGTGAACAGGGCGAGGCACAGGGCGGTGAGCGCGGCGCCCGGTATGACCAGCCGCGGCGCGCCGACCCGGTCGTAGAGCTTGCCCACCTGCGGCCCCAGCAGCCCCATGGTCAGGCCGCCGGGGATCAGGAGCAGCCCGGTCTGCAGTGACGTCAGGCCGCAGACCTCCTGGAGGTAGATCGGCAGGAGGATGAACGCGCCCATGAGGGCCATGAAGGACAGGCACATCAGGGCGAGCGCCACCGTGAAGTGGCGGAAGGTCAGGGTGCGCAGGTCGAGCAGCGGGGTGGAGGAGCGCTGCAGCGCCAGCTGCCGCCAGGCGAACAGGCCCACCAGGACGGCGCCCGTCAGGGTGGTCACCGCCGGGGGCACGGGGTCCGAGGCGGCGTTCGCTGCGCCGAGCCGGCTGAGGCCGTAGACCAGGGCGCCGAAGCCCGCCGCCGCGAGGGGGACGGACGGCCAGTCGATCGGGCCGGCCTGCGGCTCGCCGACGTTGACCAGGTGGCGCCGCCCGAAGACGGCCATGGCGACGGCGATGGGCAGTACCGCCAGGAACAGCAGGCGCCACGAGCCGAGCTGGAGCAGCACCCCGGACACGGCGGGGCCGAGGGCGGGTGCGACGGAGATGACGAGGGTGATGTTGCCCATGACGCGGCCCCGGTCCTGCGGGGGCACGAGGGTCATCAGGGTGGTCATCAGCAGCGGCATCATGACGGCGGTGCCGCTCGCCTGGACGACGCGGGCGGCCAGCAGTACGGGGTAGACGGGCGCGGCCGCGGCCAGGGCGGTACCGGTGAGGAAGAGGGCCATGGCCAGGCTGAAGGCGGTCCGGGTCGTCACGCGCTGGAGGAACCACCCGGTCACGGGGATGACGACGGCCATGGTGAGCATGAAGGCGGTTGAGAGCCATCCCGCGGCCGCCGCGGTGACCTCGAAGTCGCGCATGAGGCGCGGGATCGCGTTGACCATGATCGTCTCGTTGAGGAAGACGACGAACGTGGACAGGACGAGGACCCGCAGCACGGTGGTGACGCGGGCCGAGGGGAGGGTGGGCGTTTCGAGGGGTGCGGGCATGGCGCCTTCCGTCGGGTGAGTGTCCTGCGCACGTGGCGGTTCACATCCTTGGACCGCCTCGGCGGGAGGAACTCATCGGTGTTCCCTCTCCGATCTTCTCGGCGCCGCCGCCCGGGCTCAAGCCGTTTTGGCGGCCTCCCCGGTGCCGGTCACGCGCCCACCGGCCCTCCGCCGCCGGCCGGAGGGGGGTCCGGCCGGCGGCGGGGTTCAGGCGGCGTCCCGTTCGAACGTGCGCAGGAGGTCGGCGGCGACGCCCACCGCGATCGCGGCGGGTTCCTTGCCGGTGATCTCCGTCATGCCGATCGGGGTCTTGATGCGGTCGATGGCGGAGTCGTCGTGGCCGCCCTCGGTGGACAGGCGGTGGCGGAACCTGCTCCATTTGGCGGCCGAGCCGATCAGGCCGATGGTGCCCAGCCCCTCGGTGCGCAGGGCGGCGTCGCACAGGGCGGCGTCCTCGGCGTGGTCGTGCGTCATGATCAGCACGTGGGTGCCGGGGGCCAGTTCGGCGAGCACCTCCTCCGGGAGCAGCGGGGTGTGGTGGACGTGGACCTGCGCCACCGCGTCCCCGAGCACGGCGAGCCGTTCGTCGGTGAGCTGGCCGGGGCGGGTGTCGGTCAGGTGCAGGTCGAGGTCGAAACGGGCCAGGATGCGGGCCAGTTCCAGTCCGACGTGCCCGACACCGAAGACCGCCACCGCCGGGACGACCGGCAGGGGTTCGAGCAGGACGCTGACGGCCCCGCCGCAGCACTGCACCCCGTGCGGGCCGGTGACCTTGTCGTTCAGGGCGAACTCCATGAGCTCCGGTTCCGCCGCGGGCGTCTCGATCACCTCGCGGGCCCGGTCGATGGCGACGGCCTCGATGTTGCCGCCGCCGATCGAACCCCAGGTCTCGGTCCGTCCCACGACGAGTTTGGCTCCGGCCTTGCGGGGGGCGTGGCCGCGCACGGTCGCGACGGTCACGAGCGCGCCGGGTTCCCGGCGCGCCCGCAACCGCGCGACCGCGGCCACCCAGGACATGTCAGGCATGGCTCAGGGCGGTCGTGCCGGCGCGGGACGGGGCGCCGGCGCGGGCCGCCTCGATGGCCCAGTACACCGCTTCCGGGGTCGCGGGGGAGGCGAGTTCCACGCTGGCCCCGGCCGGGCCGAAGGCGGCCGCGGCCTCCCGCAGCGCCTCCCGTACCGAGAACGCCAGCATCAGCGGGGGCTCGCCGACGGCCTTCGAGCCGTAGACCGCCCCCTCCTCGGTGGCGTTGGTCAGCAGGGTGACGTGGAACTCCTCGGGCATCTCCGAGAAGCTGGGCAGCTTGTAGGTGCTGGCGGCCTGGGTCAGCAGCCGGCCGCGGTTCGGTCCGTCGCCGGTGTCCCAGCGCATGTCCTCCAGGGTCAGCCAGCCGGCGCCCTGGACGAAGCCGCCCTCGACCTGCCCGATGTCGATCATCGGGGAGAGGCTGTCGCCGACGTCGTGCACGATGTCGACGCGGCGGATGCGGTAGGCGCCGGTGAAGCCGTCGACCTCCACCTCGGCGGCGGCGGCGCCGTGGGCGAAGTACTTGAACGGCGAGCCCCGGAAGGCCTTCGCGTCCCAGTGCAGCCCCTCGGTGCGGTAGAAGCCGGCGGCCGAGAGCTGGACGCGCTGCATGTAGGCGGTGCGGACCAGGTCGTCCCAGGCCAGCTCCCCTTCGGCGCCGAGGACGCGGGCGCCGCCCTCGACGATGCGCACGTCGGAGGCGTTGGCGCCGAGCCGGGTGCCGGCCACCTCCAGCAGGCGGCCGCGCAGCTGTTCGCAGGCGTTCTTCACGGCCGCGCCGTTGAGGTCCGCTCCGGCGCTGGCGGCGGTGGCGGAGGTGTTGGGCACCTTGTCGGTGCGGGTCGGGGCCAGGCGGACCTTGTGCAGGGGGATGCCCAGGGTGGTCGCGGCCACCTGGATCATCTTGGTGTGCAGGCCCTGGCCCATCTCGGTGCCGCCGTGGTTGATCAGGACCGAGCCGTCCTTGTAGATCAGCACCAGCGCGCCGCCCTGGTTGAAGGCGGTGAGGTTGAAGGAGATGCCGAACTTGATGCCGGTGAGGGCGAGGGCCCGCTTGGTGTCCGGGTGCGCGGCGTTGAAGGCGGCGATCTCGCGCCGGCGGTCGGCGAGGGCGCCGTTCTCCTTGACCTGCTCCCAGACGGCGGAGATCCGTTCGGGCTGGGTGACGGGCTGCCCGTACGGGGTGTGCTGGCCGGGGCGGTAGAAGTTGCGCTCCCGCAGCTCCGTGGGGTCGAGGCCGAGCAGGGGCGCGCACCGGCCCATGACGTCCTCGATCACCAGCATGCCCTGGGGGCCGCCGAAGCCGCGGAAGGCGGTGTTGGAGACCTTGTTGGTCTTGGCGATGCGGCCGGAGATGCGCGCGTTGGGGATCCAGTAGGTGTTGTCGATGTGGCACAGGGCGCGGGCCACGACCGGCTCGGACAGGTCCAGGCTCCAGCCGCCGTCGGCGGTGAGGGTGGCCTCCAGGGCCTGGATGCGGCCCTCGGTGTCGAAGCCGATCTTCCAGGCTGCGTGGAACCCGTGCCGCTTGCCCGACATGGTCAGGTCCTGGGTCCGGTTGAGCCGGACCCGGACGGGCCGGCCGGTGAGCTTGGCGCCGAGGGCGGCGACGGCCGCGAACCCGTGCGGCTGCATCTCCTTGCCGCCGAAGCCGCCGCCCATCCGCAGGCACTGCACGGTCACCTCGTGGCTGTGCAGACCGAGGACGTGGGCGACGATCTCCTGGGTTTCGGAGGGGTGCTGGGTGCTGCTCTGGACGAAGACCTGTTCGGCCTCGTCGATGTGGGCGAGCGCCGCGTGGGTCTCCAGGTAGAAGTGCTCCTGCTCGGAGAAGCTGAACTCGCCCGTGAACACGTGCGCGGAGTCGGCGAATCCGGCGTCGACGTCGCCGGCCAGCATGACGGGGCGGGCCCCGTGGAAGCTCTCGGCCTCGATCGCCTCCGACAGGCTGACCAGCGAGGGCAGCTCGTCGAGTTCCACCTCGACGGCGGCGGCGCCGAGCCGGGCGGCCTCCAGGGTCTCGCCGAGCACCCAGGCGACGGCGTGGCCGTGGAACATGACCGTGTCGGGGAAGAGGGGCTCGTCGTGCTTCATCCCGGCGTCGTTGACGCCGGGCACGTCGGCGCCGGTCAGCACGCGGACGACGCCGGGCACGGCGAGCGCGGGGGCGGTGCGCAGGGCGGTGATCCGGCCGTGGGCCTTCATGACCTGGACCGGGTGGGCGTGCAGGACGTCCTTGGTGCGGTGGATCAGGTCGTCGGTGTAGAGCGCGGCGCCCGTGACGTGCAGGTTGGCGCTCTCGTGCGGCAGGGGGAGCCCGACGGCGGGCTTCTCGGGGCGCTGGGACAACTGGCTCATGAGGAGACCGCCTCGGTGGTCTGTGCGTACAGCTTCAGCAGGCTCTGGCCGAGCATCGCGGAGCGGTACCCGGCGCTGGCGCGGTGGTCGTCCATCGGTGTGCCCTGGGACCGCAGTACCCGGGCCGCCTCCTCGGCGGTCTCCCGGGTCCAGGCCCGGCCCTCCAGGGCGGCTTCGGTGGCGAGGGCGCGGATCGGGGTGGCGGCGACGCCGCCGAGGCCGATGCGCGCCTTGCGGACGATCCCGTCCTGGATGTCGAGGGCGAAGGCGACGGCGACGCTGGAGATGTCGTCGAAGCGCCGCTTGGCGATCTTGTGGAAGGCCGTGACGGGTGAGAGCGGCAGCGGGACGCGTACCGCGCGGATCAGTTCGCCGGGGCGGCGCACGCTCTGCCGGTAGCCGGTGAAGTACTCGGAGAGGGGGACCTCGCGTTCGCCGTCGGCGTCGGCGAGGACCACCGACGCCTCCAGCGCGAGCAGCACCGGCGGGCTGTCGCCGATGGGCGAGCCGGTGCCCAGGTTGCCCCCGAGGGTCGCGCTGTTGCGGATGAGCCGGGAGGCGAACTGGGGGAAGAGCTCGGCGAGGAGGGGGACGCGGCCGGCGAGGCGGCGTTCGATCTCGGTGAGGGTCCGGGCGGCGCCGATCTCGATGTGGCCGGACGTGACGTCCAGGGCCCGGAGTTCGGGCAGCCGGTCGACGGCGATCACGCAATCGGCACGGCGGGAGCGGATGTTGACCTCGACGCCCCAGTCGGTGCTGCCGGCGACGACGACGGCCCCGGGCCGCTCGCGCAGCAGCCGCAGCGCTTCGGCCAGGGTGGCCGGCCGCAGGAAGGTGGCGTCGTCGCGGGTGTAGGCGGTGGCGGCCGGCTCGGGCGGGGCCTGTTCGCGGCGCCGCGCCAGCGGGTCGTCCCCGGTGGGCTCGCCGACGGCGAACGCGGCGTCGCGGATGGGGCGGTAGCCGGTGCAGCGGCAGAGGTTGCCGCTCAGCGCGTGCAGGTCGAAGCCGTTCGGGCCGTGCTCGGGGTCGTCGGCCCGGTCCGCTCCGGCGTGGGCGCAGCGGTCGGGGCGGTAGTACTCGGCCGCCATGCTGCAGACGAACCCGGGGGTGCAGTAGCCGCATTGGGAGCCGCCGCGGACGGCCATCTCCTCCTGCACGGGGTGCAGGGCGGGCGGGGTGCCGGGCTCGCCGGGGGTGGCGAGGCCTTCGGAGGTGACGACCTCCTGGCCGTCGAGCGCCGCGGCCGGGACCAGGCAGGCGTTGACGGCGACCCAGTCGGTGGGCCGGTCCACGCCGGGCCGGGCCACCAGCACCGAACAGGCGCCGCACTCGCCTTCGGCGCAGCCCTCCTTGGTGCCGGTGAGGCCGCGTTCGCGCAGGAAGTCCAGCACCGTGGTGTGGGGCGCGGCCGGTGCGAGCGGGGTCTCTTTCCCGTTGACGGTGATGTGTGCCGCTGTCATCGCTCGGCCTCATTTCCGAACATAACGGGCGTGATTGTCCTAGTCGCCATATTTCAGGAGCTTTCTCTTTCGGTGGCGCAGCTCGAAGAACCCGGAGCACGCGTGTCGGTACGACGGCGCGGCGCGGGCGGTGCGGGGGAAACGGGAGAAACACGGGAACCGGGGCCGCGATCGGGCTCACCGGGAGGAGGGGGGCGTTCAGCAGCCGTGTGCTACACGGCCGGGGGCCCAGGCGACCTCGTGGGCGGGGCGGAGCGGTGCGGAGACGGTGGACATCCGGCGTCGCCTCCTTCCCTGAGCTCACGAGTCGTTCCGCCCGAAGCTACGTCGCCGCAGGTTGATCGGTCAAGCAGCCGTCCGCGGGGTGGCGCGTTGTCACTCCGGACGGTTCCCGTGTCACTCCGGATGGTTCCGGATGGCCGCCCGGGCCCCCCGCTCCTACCGTGTCGACGACCTCCGCAGCCAGAGCGGCGATCCGCAGACCCGGGAGCAGCGATGCCGACGACCGCCACCACCGGCCGCCCCACCGCCCGCGGGCTCGGGTACCGGGAGCGGGAGGTGCTCTCGGCGGTCGGCTGCGGAATGCGCGACGACGAGATCGCCGCCGCACTGGCCGTCCCCGAGGACCGGGTGGCCGCGGACCTGGAGCGGATCCTGGTGAAGCTCGGCCTGCGCGACCGTGCCGCGGCGATCGTCCACGCCTTCGACGCGGGGCTGGTCGTCCCCGGGCGCGGACCCCGTACGGAGCCCGTGCCGCCGGCGCCGCGCGCCGCCGCCGGCCGGGCGGCCGGGCCGCGGGTGCGGATCTCCCTGCTCGGACCGGTGGAGGCCTGGCGGGACGGGCGGCCGCTGCACCTGGGGCACCTGCGGCAGCAGGCCGTCCTCGCGGCGCTGGCGCTGTGCGCGGGGCGGACGGTCGGCCGGGCGGAGCTGCTCGACGGGGTGTGGGGGGCCGGGCAGCCGGACACGAACGTGGTACCGGTGTACGTCTACCGGCTGCGCAAGACCCTGCGGGCCGACGGCGGCCCCGACCCGGTGATCGCCCACGACCGGGGCGGCTACCGGCTGGTGCCCGGCGCGGTCGACGTGGACCTCGTCCGCATGGAGGAGCTGGCCGCCGGGCTCGGGCCGGCGGACCGGGCGGGCGACGCGGCGGAGGGGCTGCGGCTGTGCGCGCGGGCCCTGGACCTGTTCCGGGGGGACCTCCTGGCGGGGCTGCCCGGACCGCTCGCCGAGCTGGAGCGGCTGCGCCTCACGGAGCGCAGGATCTCCCTGGCCCAGCGCAAGGCGGGGTACCAACTGCGGCTGGGCCGCTGCTCCGAGGCGGTCGCCGAGCTGTTCGCGCTGCTGACGGCGTACCCGCTGGACGAGGCGGTGGCGGCGACGCTGATGCGGGCGCTGCTCCGCGTCGGCCGGCGGGCGGAGGCGCTGGTGGTGTTCGACCGGACCCGCCGCCGGCTGGCCGCCGACCTGGGGGTGGCGCCGGGCGCCGTGCTGCGGCGGGCGCACCGGACGGTGCTGAGCGGGGAGGAGCCGGGCCCCGGCCCCACCGGAGCGGCACGGTGAGGCCGGGGAGTCGGTCGCCGGCGGTTACGCCGGGTACCAGGCGCCGTTGTACCACTGCTCGTTGGCGCCGTCGTCGTGGTGGTCCATGTTGAAGTCCTCGGGGTAGTTCTTCACGTGGTTGTTCGGGTAGGTCCAGATGCCGGCGGACTCGTCGCAGACGTAGTCCCAGTGGCAGATCGTCTTGACCGGGATGTTCCCGAAGAACCGGTCGGCCCCGGCGAGCGGCGCGCCGATGACGCCGCCGAAGGGCACGGCCCCGCCGTTGGCCCCGGGAGGGCCCTGGCGCTTGGGGTCGGCGATCAGGACGGCGTTGACGTTGCCGAAGGTCTGCCAGTTCTCGGTGACCCAGATGTGGACCACCGCCGCGCCCAGGGAGTACCCGGCCATCTTGACGTGCTGCCAGGGGCAGGCGGCGCGCTGGTCGCGGACCAGGCGGTTCAGCTCGTTGACGCCGGCGCGGGCGCTGGCGCCGTTGGGGATCTGGGTGGGGTAGCCGACGTGCTGCTGGATGTTGCCGTAGAACCCGTCGTTGTTCCACGAGCTGCCCGTGCCGCCGACGACGATCGTGTAGGTGCCCTCGCACGAGGCCGCCGGCTGGGCCGAGGCCTCCTGTGCCGCCGAGAGCCCGGCCGTCAGGACGAGCCCGGCCAGGGCCGCCGCGGTCTTCTTCGCTCGCATTCCACACTCCTCGTGTCTCGTAGCGCCGTCCCTCTGGACGCGGCAACGGTAGGGAGGAGCGATGAAATCGCGATGATCCGACCGGTGACGGGGTCAGCGGCCGGTGTCGAAGACCGGCGGCTTCAGGCCCTTGAGGCAGGTGGTGTCGGGGGCCGTGGGGGTGTCGAAGAAGGAGACCACGATGGTCTGGGCGCACTTCGAGGTCGCGAAGACCACGTGCGGCTCGTACGGGACCGTGACGACGGTGGGCCTGCCCAGCGTGCGGGCGACGTAGGGGCCGTTGGCCGCCCCGGTCTGGGAGTCGAAGCCGCCCGAGATGGCCAGGGTGGGGATGTCGCTCGTGGTGACGTCCCGGATGGAGCGCGGGGCGGCCGGGACGTTCCAGGCGTCGCAGTCCTGGTGGAGGTAGGCGAGCTGCGGGGACTGGGACTGGACGGTGCGCGGGAAGGACGGGAAGGCCTCCTCGCCGCCGCGCAGCGCCGCGTCGCGGGCCTCGTACGGGGTCCACTCGCTGCAGAAGACGCCGTAGACCAGGCCGTGGGACAGCCGGCCGACGGCCTGCGGGCCGTACTTGCCGACGGACCACTGCTCGGCGATCCGCTGGGGTCGGCCGTGGGCCAGTTCGTCGAGGGCGCGGGGCACCTGGGCCGCGACGTGGGTGGCGGAGGTCAGCCAGTTGACGAGGGCCACGCCGTCCAGGACCACCTTCACCTTCCGGTGGGTGTCGGGCAGCGTCACGGTGGTGGTGACCGGCTTGGCCTGGAGTTCGCCCACGAGGCGTTCGAAGGCGGCCGGCAGGTTCGGATAGCGGGCGTCGCAGGCGGGCTGCTCGGCGCAGGCCTTGAACAGGCCGTCGAAGCCCTGCTTGGCGGCGCTCCAGGTGAGGGCTTCTCCGGCGGTGGAGGGCGGCAGGATGCCGTCGATGCCGACCGACCGGATGCCCTCGGGGTGCAGGCGCATGGTGACGAGCGCCAGCTGGGTGCCGTAGGAGATCCCGTACAGGTTCCACTGGTCGAGGCCGAGTGCGGTGCGCAGGTCCGCGAGGTCGGCGGAGCTCTCGACGTCGTTGTAGGCGCCGAGGTCTGCGCCGAGGCCGGCCAGCCGGTCGCGGCAGGTCTTCGTGGCCTGGACGTGCTCGCGCTCGGTGGCGGGCGAGTCGTAGCGGAGCCCGGTGGCGCGCGCGTTGAACTCGTCGATGTTCGGGCAGGTGAGCGCCGGGTCGGCGGAGTACGTACCGCGCTGGGACATGAAGATCAGGTCGCGGTCGCGGTTCAGGCCGCCGTCGAGGGCCAGTTTCGCCTCCCCGACGGCGTCGTCCCCGGGGCCGCCGGCGAGCCAGGCGATCGCGTCGGGCCGGGGTTTCGCGGCGAGCGCCGGAACGATCGCCACCCCGAGCCTGATCTTCCGGCTGTTCGGCTCGGTCCGGTTCTCGGGCACGGTGAGGGTTCCACAGCGGGCGCCCTCGAGCTCGGGGGCCGGGTCGGCCGTCCGGGGGCAGGCGCCCGGGGTGTAGCGGGCGTCGCCGGCCGTGCCGGCGGCGCTGCCGAGCGGCGGCGCCGGGCTCGGGGTGGCGGCGTACGCCTGGACGGGCGCGCCGAACAGGCCGGTGAGCAGGAGGCCGGCGGCCAGGCCGGCGGCGGGGGCGTGCGGCCGCCGCACGGGGCGGCGGGGGCGGGACGCGCGAGTGCGGGCCATCGGTCCTCCCGGTCACTTCGGGGTGATGGTGAACGGCGCCGGCTTCAGGCCGGCCACGCAGCCGGTGTCGGGGGCGGTGGGGCGGGCGAGGAAGGAGGCCAGCACCTTCGCCGCGCAGGGCGACTGCGGGACCACCCAGTGCGTGATCCCGGGGATCTTCACGGAGGTCGAGCGGGACAGCGTACGGGCCGCGTCCTTCGCGAAGTCCGAACCGGTCTTCTGGTCGAAGGTCCCGGAGAGGAGCAGCACCGGAACGGAGCTGACGGCGGCCACGCGCTGCTGGGCGGCGCGGTCGGGAACGTTCCAGGTCCGGCAGACGTCGAACTGGAAGGGGAGTTGGGGTGTCTGGGCCAGGACGGTGTCCGGCCAGCCGGGGAAGGCCTTGCGGCCCGCGTCCAGCACCTCGGATTCCGTGACCCCCGGCGTCCACTCGGCGCAGGCCACGGACTGCGTCAGTCCGTGCGCGGTCATGCCGACCGCTGGGGCGGCGTCGAGCGCCCGGGCGCGGGCGAAGCGCTCCGGGTTGCCGTGGGCCAGCTCGTCGATCGCCGCCGGGACGTCGGCCGGCTTGACGGTGTTGGCGACGAGCACGTTGAGCAGGGTGCCTCCGTCGAGGACCACCTTCACCGGGGCCCCGCCCTTCGGTGGTGGGGCGGTCAGCGTCAGCGGCTTCGCCTCCAGCCTGGCGACCTGCTCGTCCAGCGTCTTGCGGAGGTCCGGGTAGCGGTTCTTGCAGGCCGGCTGGGCGGCGCAGGCGTCGAGGATGGCGCCGATGCCCTCCTGGGCGCTGGGCCAGCCCCAGGGCAGGACCACGCTCTGCGGGGGCGTGACGGAGTCGATCGCCACCGCGCGGATCCCCTCGGGGTGGGTGCGCAGCAGGGTGAGGGCGAGGTTGGTGCCGTAGGAGTAGCCGTAGACGTTCCACCGCGCGATGCCGAGGGCCGTGCGCAGGTCGGCGAAGTCGGCGGCGTTCTCGATGGTGTTGTAGGCCCCGAGGTCGGTCCCGTCGGCGGTCAGCCGGTTCCGGCACTGCTTGAGGGCCTCCAGCATCTGCGACTTGGCCTGTGCCGAGTCGTAACCGAGGCCCACGGCGCGGGCGTTGGAGCGGTCCACCTCCGGGCAGGCCAGGTTCGGTTCGTCGTAGCGGTTGCCGCGCTGCGCCATGACGATCAGGTCGTGGTCCGCGTTCACGCCGGAGGAGACCAGGAAGGGGATGTCGTCGAAGGTCTCGCCGCCGGGGCCGCCGGCCATGAACACCACCGGCTCGGCCGCGGGCTTCGCCGAGACGGCCGGGATGATCGCGGCGGCGAGCCTGATGGTGCGCCCGCCGGGGCGGGCCCGGTTCTCCGGGACCTCCAGGGAGCCGCAGCGCGCCTTCCCCAGCTCGGGGACGGGTTCGGCCGTCTTCGGACAGGGGCCGGAGACGAACCGGGCCGGGGACGGTGGCGGGGACGGTGTCGGTGTCGGTGTCGGTGTCGGTGTCGCGGGGCCCGGGGTGGCGGCGCCGGCCGGCGCCGCCATGAGCCCGGTGAGGCAGACCAGGGCGGCCGCCGCGGCCGCCCTCCTACGGGGGTGCTTCGCCATGGGATCCCGTTCCTCGGCCGGCTCCCGCGGCCGCCCGTCCGGGGCGGCGGCGCGGCGTTATGGGCGGAACGTACCCGTCTGACGCTACCGGGTCCCCCGGACGGACGCACTCCGGAGGCCGGGGGACGGCCGGTGACGGGCCCTGTCACCGGACGCCCGGCCCCGTACCCCTTACGGGACAGGCTGCTGCTGGGTGACGCAGTGGATGCCGCCGCCGCCCGTGCCCAGGCGGTCGATGTTCAGCTGCTCGACGGTGCGGCCCGGGTAGAGGCGGGCCAGGGTGGCCCGGGCCGCCGTGTCGGCGCGGGTGTCGCCGAAGTGGGCGGAGATGACGGCGCCGTTGCAGAGGTAGTAGTTGGCGTACGAGGCGAGGAAGTCCCGGTTCGTCGAGCGGATCTTGTTGTAGTCCGGTCCCTGGATCTGGTCGACGGCCATGCGCGTGCCGTCGGCGGCCGTGGCGGCGGACAGGACCTGGTACTGCTGGCGGGCGTCCTTGGCGTAGGCGTCGGTGTCCGTGGCCAGGGGCATCTGGACCGCGGCCCGGCCGGGGGCGAGGAAGCGGGAGGTCGCGTCCACGTGGTCGTCGGTGATGTCCTGGCCGACCACGCCGTCGAACCAGATGACCTTGGAGGCCCCGTAGGCGGTGCGCAGGGCCGCCTCGACCTGGGCCTGGGAGGCGCCCGGGTTGCGGTTCTTGTTGACGAGGCTGCTGCGGGTGGCCATCAGGGTGCCGGCGCCGTCCTGTTCGACCGCGCCGCCCTCCCCGACCACTCCGGCGGCGGTGAAGGGGACCCCGGCGTAGGCGGCGATCCGGCCGGCGACCAGGGCGTCGCGGGCGTGGGTCTGCTTGTTGCCCCAGCCGTTGAAGTTCAGGCCGACGGCGTCGAGGCCGCCGGCCCCGTCGGTGCGGAAGACCGGTCCGCTGTCGCGCATCCAGCAGTCGTCGACCGGGATCGAGGTGATCACGGTGACGGTCGGTCCGGCCAGGGAGCGGGCCTTGGCGGCGCTCGCGGAGTTGGCGCAGAGGTAGACGGGTTCGTACTTGGCGATGGTCCTGGCGATCAGGGCGATGTCGGCCTGGACTCCGGAGAGCGTGCTGCCCCAGATGGAGCTGCTGTCCGGGAAGGCCATCCAGGTGCGGGTGTGGCGGACGTCCTCGGCCGGTACGCGGAAGGCGCCGGCCGCGGCCGGGCGGGGCGCGGAGGCGGCCCGGGCCAGGCCCTCGGACGCCGCGAAGCCCGCGGCGGCGGCGATTCCCGTGGCGGCGGCCGCCGTCAGGAATCTGCGTCTGCCCATGGCCGCGCCCTCGGGCCGGTTCACCACGTGGTCGTTCATGACGTTCCTCCGATGTTCCAACTGCCCACGCGGAAGGTGGGGTTGGCCGGAAAGCTAGAACTGGCCAAGCGCTCGGTCAAGACTTGCGGCAGGGTTCTTCCGGTGGATCGGGGAAAACCCCAGGTGGCGTGGTGGAGGCTGGTTAGAGTGACGCCCATGGCAGCTTCCGCGCAGCATTCCGAGGTCCCGCCCGCCCTGCCCGCACGGGCCCCCCGCCCGCGCTCTTCGGCCAAGGGCGAGCAGACCCGGGCACGGCTGATCGCCGCCGCGCGGACCCTGCTGGCGGGTGAGCTGAGCGAACGGTTCACCACCCGCAACGTGGCCGCGCTGAGCGGGGTTTCGCACGGCATGTGCCACTACCACTTCCAGGACCGCACCGATCTGCTCCTGGCGGTCATCGCGGACATCCACCCCGAGTGGATCACCCCGCTGGAGGAGGCCGTGTCCGGCCCCGGCGGCTTCGCGGAACGCGCCGAGCGGGTGGTCGGCCTGCTCGGCCGGCCCGAGGGCGCGGAGCTGTCCCACCTCCACTCCGCCCTGCACTGGCACGCCCTGAACGACGCCCGGGTGCGGGAGGGGCTGGAGGCCGAGTACCGGCGCTGGCGCGCCTGTTTCGTGGCCCTCTTCCAGGTCCTGGCGGATGAGCGCGGCGGGGGCCTGGACCCGCGCCCGCTGGGCCTGGCGGTGGCCGCGGCCGTGGACGGCCTGGCGGCGATGGAGTCCCTGGGCGCCGACGCCGGAGCGGCCCCGGGCGACGGCGGCGAGCCGGTCCTGCGGACCTTGATCCGCACGCTCGCCGCCGGCGCCTGAGCCCCCCGCTCCCCCGTTTCCCCCTGTTCCCCCGGCCCTAGAGCGCCCTGCGGGCGGCGGCGATGGCCTCCGGGTCCCAGCCCGGGCGCGGTACCGACTCCAGGAGCAGCCGGGTGTACGCGTGCCGGGGCTCGGCGAGCACCTCGGCCGTGGGGCCCGCCTCGACGATGCTCCCCCGGCGCATCACGACGATCTCGTCGGTGACGCAGCGGACGACGCCGAGGTCGTGCGTGATGAACAGGTACCCGATCCGGGTCTGCTCCCTGATGTCGGCGAGCAGGTTGAGGATCTGCGCCTGCACCGAGACGTCGAGGGCGGCGACGGCCTCGTCGAGGACGAGGACGGCCGGTTCGACGGCCAGGGCCCGGGCGATGGCCACGCGCTGGCGCTGGCCGCCGGACAGCTGCCGGGGCAGGGCGTCGGCGGCCCGGGTGCCCAGGCCGACCTGGTCGAGCAGCTCGCGGACCCGCTCGGTGTGGTCGCGGCCGGGGAAGTGCAGGCCCAGCGGTTCGCGCAGGGCCGCCTCGACGGTGGTACGGGGGTCGAGGGAGAGGTAGGGGTCCTGGAAGACCATCTGGACCTCCCTGGCCCGGGCGAGCCGCCGGGCCCGCCCCCGGCCGCCGCCGGGGGCGGTACGGGACCGGCCGCCGACCAGGACCTCGCCTCCGTCGGCCTCCTCCAGGCCGACGATGATCCGGGCCGTGGTGGTCTTGCCGGAGCCGGACTCCCCCACGATCCCCAGCGATCCGCCCGCCGGGAGGGCGAAGGAGACGTCGTCCACGGCGCGCACGGGCCCGTAGGAGCGGCTCAGCCCCCTGACCTCCAGTACGTTCCCCGTGTCCCGCACGGCATCCACGTCATCGGGCATCGACGGCGCTCCCTTCGAGCCGGTCGCTGTGGTGGCAGGCGGCCAGGTGGTCCGGCCGGCCCGGGGCGGCGGCCGGCAGCGGGGCCCGCTGGTCGCAGACCTCCGTGGCGAGCGGGCAGCGGGCCGCGAAGGCGCAGCCGGGCAGTTCCCGGCGCAGGTCCGGCGGCTGGCCGGCGATGGCGGCGAGCCGGCCCCGGGGGCCGTCCATGCGCGGGGTGGAGGCGAGGAGGGCGGCCGTGTAGGGGTGGCGCGGCCGCGCGAAGAGCTCCTCGGCGGGGCCGGTCTCGGCGATGCGCCCGGCGTACATGACGTAGACCCGGTCGCTGATGGCGGCGGCGAGGTCGAGGTCGTGGGTGACGAACAGCAGGCCGGTGCCGAAGCGTTCGCGCAGCGCGGCCAGCAGGGCGATGACCTCGGCCTGGCTGGTGACGTCGAGCGCCGTGGTGGGTTCGTCGGCCAGCAGGAGCGTCGGGTCCCCCATGAGGGCGGCCGCGATGACGACCCGCTGGAGCATGCCGCCGGAGACCTGCCCGGGGTACTTGCGCAGGACCGAGGGGTCCAGGCCGACGGCCCCCAGCAGTTCGGCGGCCCGCGCGGCGGCCTCGTCACGCCCCATGGCTCCGGTGAGGGTGACGCTCTCGGTGAGGAAGTCGCCGATCCGGCGCAGCGGGTTGACGGCGGCGCGCGGGTCCTGGAAGACCATGGCCGCGGTGCCCGAGCGGACGGCGCGCAGTGCGGCGGCGTCCATGGTGAGGACGTCCGCGCCGCCGACCTCGACCACGCCCTCGACGGCCGCGCCGGGCGGCAGCAGGCTCAGGGCGCTGCGCGAGGTGAGGGTCTTGCCGGAGCCGGACTCGCCGACGAGGGCGACGGTCTCGCCCGCGCCGACGGTGAGGTCGACCCCGTCGAGGACGGGGCGGGCGGTACCGGGCAGGGTGATCCGCAGCCCCCGGACGTCGAGGGCGGGGCCGGGCGTGTTCGGTGTTGTCATCGGTCTCTCCTGGCGACGCGGTCCGCCCAGCGCTCGCCCACCACGTTGAAGGCGACCACGGTCAGCACGATGACGGCGCAGGGCAGGATCGCGGACAGCGGGTAGCCGTGCTGGATGGCGGTCTGTCCGTCGAAGACCATGCGGCCCCAGTCGGGGGTGAGCGCGGGGACGCCGAGTCCGAGGAAGGACAGGCCGGCGAGGTCCATGAGCGCGTAGCCGAAGTTGATGGCGGACTGGGCGAGGACGACGGGGGCGATGTTGGGCAGGACGTGGCGCAGGCAGATCTGGAGGGCGGAGTGGCCCTGGACCCGGTAGGCGCTGACGTACGGCCGGGCCCGTTCGGCCAGGACCAGGGAGCGGGTGAGGCGGCTGACGTAGGGGGTGTAGGCCACGGCGAGGGCGAGGACCGGGGCGAGCAGCCCCTCGCCGTAGACGGAGATGATCAGGATGGCGAGCAGCATGCCGGGGAAGGCGAAGACCAGCTCGGTGCTGCGGGAGAGGACGGAGTCCAGCCAGCCGCCGCGCCAGGCAGCCGCGGTGCCGATGGCGATGCCGGCGACGGTGGAGAAGGCGACGACGCCGAGCGGTCCGAGCAGGGAGGTCCGGGCGCCGAGCAGCAGCCGGGCGAGGGTGTCGCGGCCGGCGGCGTCCACGCCGAGGGGGTGTGCGGCGGAGGGCGCGGCGAGGGCGTCGCCGAGTTCGACCGTGTTGGGGTCGTGGGGGGCGAGCCAGGGTGCGAGCAGGGCGGCGAGGACGACGAGGGCGACGAACGCCAGGCAGGCGAGGTGGAGCGGGGAGCCTGCCGCGCGGATCCGGGCGAGGCCGGGTCTGCGGGTCAGTACGGCGGTCACGTGGAGGCCCTCCTGGAACCGAGGGTGACCCGGGGGTCGACGAGGGGCAGGGCCAGGTCCACGAGCAGGTTCACGGTCATGAAGAGGGCGACGATGATCAGCGAGATGGCCTGGACGGTCGGGAAGTCCTTGGTGGTGGTGGACAGTTCGAGGAGCTGCCCGATGCCGCCGACGCTGAAGGCGGTCTCCACGAGGATGGTGCACACCAGCAGGGTGGAGACGATCAGGCCACCGGTGGTGAGCACGGTCCCCAGCGAGTTGCGGAAGACGTGGCGCCGGATGACCTGGCGTTCGGGGACGCCGCGGCTACGGGCGACGGTGACGTGCTCGCTGTCGAGGGCTTCGAGCATGGCCGAGCGGGTGACCCGGGCGAGCATGCCGATCAGGTAGAGCGCGAGGGCGACCGAGGGCAGGACGAGGTGCCGGACCAGGTCGCCGAAGCCGCCTTCGCCCGTACCGCTGCTGGGGAACCAGCCGAGGTTGACGGCGAACAGGCCCTGGAGGAGGACCGCCGCGACGAAGGACGGGGTGCCGACGGCGAAGGTGGTGGTGACGAGGATCGCGGAGTCGGTGGCCCCGCCCCGGACGGCGGCGATCCGGCCGAGGAGCAGGCCGACGGCGACGACCACGACGAGTGACATCGCGATCAGGACCAGGGTGGTGGGCAGCCGGTCGGCGAGCAGCCGGGAGACGTCGGTGCGGTAGGTGATCGACCGGCCGAAGTCCCCGTGCAGGACGTCGCCCAGCCAGCTCAGGTAGCGGACGAGGAAGGGGTCGTCCAGGTGGTACTGGGCGTTGATCGCGGCGAGGGCCTCGGGCGAGGCGGAGCGGCCGGCGAGCAGGAAGCTGGCCGGGTTGCCCGGCGCCAGGTACAGGGCCCCGAAGACGACGAACGAGGCGACGAGCAGGGTGGCGGCCATCTCCGCCACCCGTCGTACGGCGAACCGGAGGAAGCTCACTGCGCGGCCCCCACGTCCGCGGCCCACGGGTAGTACATGTAGGAGATGGTGGTGGGGGCGCCGGTGATCCGCTTGTTCATGAAGAGGGCGGTGGGCCATTCGGCGACGGGGATCCACAGCAGCTGCTCGGAGGCCTGGTGCTGGAGCTTGGCGGTGATGTCCATGCGCTCCTCCGTCGGGTAGACGGCCGTGGCCTGGTCGACGAGGCGGTCGTACTCCGGGTCGCTGTAGCCGCCGAAGTTGAGGTAGGCGCCGGTCTTGAAGTTGGTGAGCAGGTCGAGCGGGTCGGTGATCGAGTCGTAGTAGGTGAGCGGGAACATGTCGATGCCCTCGCGCGCCTGCGGGTCGGTGAACAGGGCGGTGAAGGCGTTCGGGGCGATCGTCTTCAGCCGGATGTCCAGGCCGATGCGGGTGCCGGCCGCCTGGACGGCGGTGGCGAGGAGGGAGACGTCCTGGCCGATGGAGCTGGTGGCCACGGTCAGGGTCTTGCCGGTGGCCCCGGCCTCCTTGATCAGGGCCGTGGCCTTCTCGATGTCCTGGCCGGTGGGAGGCAGGCCGTCGAAGGCGGTCTTCAGGGTGCGCTCGGGCGCTGCGGCCCAGGCGGCGTGGGTGGTGAGGGAGTTGGTGACGGTGCCCGCGCCGCCGAGTCCGGCCTTGACGAAGCCGCTGCGGTCGAGGGCCAGGGACAGGGCCTGGCGGACGCGGAGGTCGCCGAGGGGGCCCTTCATGTTGGTGACGTTGACGTTGACCGTGCTGAGGCCCTCGCCGAAGAAGAGCTTGCCGGTCCCGCTGTCGCGCAGCCGGGCGTAGCTCTCGGTGGGGATCAGGTAGCCGCCGTCGGCCTCCCCGCTGAGCAGGGCGTTGGTGCGGGCGGAGGGGTCGGTCAGGATGCGGAAGACGGCCTTCTTCGACTTGGCCTTCGTGCCGCGGTAGCCGTCGAAGCGGTCCAGCTCGATCGACTGGCCCTTGTTCCACGCGCCGAGCTTGAAGGGGCCGGTGCAGCCGAGGTCGCCGGTGGTGCCGTAGTCCTTGCCGGCGGCCTCGACGGTGGCCTTGGAGGCCACCACCCCGGCGGCGGTGGCCATGTACTGGGGGAACTGCGAGTCGGCCTTCTTGAGCTTGACGGTGACCTGGAGCGGGCCGGTCTTGGTGACCGAGGCGACGTTCTGGAAGACCTGGGCCCAGGCGGCGGCGTTCTGGGGGTCCATCTGCCGGGCGAGGCTGAAGACGGCGTCGTCGGCGGTCATCTCGCGGCCGTCGTGGAAGCGGACGCCGGGGCGCAGGTCGTAGACCCAGGTGGTGGGGTCGGGGTTGGTCGCCTGCCGGGCCAGGCCGGGCTCGGTGGTGAGCGAGGGGGTCCAGCGCATCAGGCTCTCGCACACGTTGGACAGCACGGTGTTCTGCGGGTAGTCGAAGGCCGCCGTGTAGTCGAGGGTGGGCGGCTCGGCGTAGACGGCCCAGGTGAAGGAGTCGATCTCGCCGCGGGCCTCCGGGGTGGTGGGCGACAGCTTCACGTCGGACACTCCGCCCGCGGCCTGGCCCTTGGGCGGGCCGGAGCAGGCGGAGAGGAGGGCGCAGGAGGTCAGGACGGCGGTGACGGCGGCGGCCGTGCGCAGGAGGAGGCGGGGGCGTCTGCTCGTGCGGGGTGGGGAGTTGGTCATCGTCGCGCTCTTTCGTTCCGGGAGGGTCGGGGGGAGGAGCGGGGCGGACCGCCGGTGCGGGCGGTCCGCCTGGAGCGGGAGAACGTACGGGTCAGCCGGCGGCGGGCAGGGCCGGGATCTGCTGGGTGATGCAGTGGACCCCGCCGCCGCCGAAGGCGATGGCGAGCGCCCGGACACCGACGACCTTGCGTCCGGGGTGGGCCGAGGCGATGACGGCCAGGGCGTCCTCGTCCTGGGGCACTCCGGCGACCGGGACGACGACACCGCCGTTGGCGATGTAGTAGTTCAGGTAGGACACCTCGATCTCGCCGTCGGCGAGGTCGGTGAAGGCCGTCTGCGGGAGCTCGATGATCTCCAGGCGGCGGCCCCGGGCGTCGGTGACCGCCTCCAGGACGGCGCGGTTGGCGCGCATCCGGGCGTAGTCGGGGTGACCGGGGTCGGAGGGCAGGGAGATGACGACCGTGCCGGGTGCGGCGAAGGCGCACACCCCGTCCACGTGGCCGTCGGTCTCGGTGTCGCGCAGGCCGCCGTAGGGCAGCCAGATGACCTTGGTGACCCCGAGCCGGGCCTTCAGCTCGTCCTCGATCTCCTCGCGGGTCATGCCGGGGTTGCGGTTGGGGTGCAGGAGGCACTGCTCGGTGGTGATGAGCGTGCCCTCGCCGTCGACGGTGAGGGCCCCGCCCTCCAGGATCATGTCGGAGGGGATCCGGTCGACCCCGAGGTGCTCCAGCAGCAGGGCGCTGATCCGGTCGTCGGAGTCGAAGGGGTGGTGCTTGCCGCCCCAGGCGTTGAAGCGGAAGTCCACGCCGGCGCGGCGGCCCTCCCCGTCGAGGACGAACAGCGGGGCGGAGTCGCGGAACCAGGAGTCGTCCTGCGGCACCTCGATGACGGTGACGCCGTCCCCGCAGTGGCTGCGGGCGTCCTCGGCGAACCCGGGCGGGGCGACCATGGTGACGGGCTCGAACGCGGAGATGGCGCGGGCGACGTTGGCGTACTCCTCCTTGACGTCGGCCAGCACGCTGCCCCAGAGGTCCTCGCGGACGGGCCAGGCCATCAGACAGCCCTCGTGCGCGGACCACTCGGCGGGCATACGGTATTCAGCCATCAGGTGTCTCATTTCTTCCGTCGGCGGAGTCTTCCACCGAACTGAAATTTCAGTCAAGAGCGAAATCGTGATGTGGCGGGGGTGCCCGCCGGCCTCAGAGGAAGTAGAGGCGGTTGAGGGAGACCCGGTCCGCGGGCTCGGAGCGCAGGGGTTCCCCGTCGAGGGTCACGAGGCCGCTGCGCGGGTCCACGTCGACGTCCCCGAGCCGGGCGTTGCCGATCATGTTCCCCGGGCCGATCCCCCGGGTCCCCCGGACGGCCACCCTGCGGCGCCGGGTGCCCAGGGCGTCGTACGGGGCGCCGAAGGATCCGGACTCGGCGGCGGCGCGGCTGACGAACGCGACGGAGAGATCGGCGGGGGCGGCGCCGTGGGCACCGAAGAGCGGGCCCAGGACCAGGGGCTCGCAGCAGTCCGTGGCGGCGTTCGGGTCGCCCGTGACCCCGTACGCCGGGAAGCCGGACTTGAGCACCATCTGCGGCTTGGCGCCGAAGAACGGCGGACGCCACAGCACGATGTCGGCGAGCTTGCCGACCTCGATGGAGCCGACCTCGTGGGCCAGGCCGTGGGCGATGGCCGGGTTGATGGTCAGCTTGGCGATGTAGCGGAGCACGCGGGCGTTGTCGTCACCCTCGCAGTCCCCCTCCATCGGCCCGAGCTCGGCCTTCATCTTGCCCGCCATGGCGAAGGTGCGGCGGACGGTCTCCCCCGCGCGGCCCATGCCCTGGGCGTCGGACGAGGTGATCGCGATGGCGCCCAGGTCGTGCAGGACGTCCTCCGCGCCCATGGTCCCCGCCCGGATGCGGTCGCGGGCCATGGCGGCGTCGCCGGGCAGGTCCGTCTCAGCGCGTGGACGGAGACGATCATGCCGTAGTGCTCGGCGACCGCGTCCCGACCGAAGGGCAGGGTGGGGTTGGTGGAGGAGCCGATCACGTTCGGCACGCCGGCCATCTTCAGGACGTTGGGGACGTGCCCGCCGCCGCAGCCCTCGATGTGGAAGGCGTGGATCGTACGCCCCTCCAGCACCCGCAGGGTGTCCTCCACCGACAGGCACTCGTTGAGGCCGTCGCTGTGCAGGGCCACCTGCACGTCGTGCTCCTCGGCCACCCGCAGGGCGGTGTCCAGGGCGCGGGTGTGGGCGCCCATGTCCTCGTGCACCTTGAACCCGCAGGCGCCGCCCTCGGCCAGCGCCTCGACCAGGGGCGCGGCGTCCGAGGAGGAGCCGCGGGCGAGGAAGCCGATGTTCACCGGCCAGGCGTCGAAGGCGTTGAACCCGTGCTTGAGCGCCCAGGGCGAGTTCACGCCGACGCCCCAGGCGGGCCCGATCTCCTGGCCGATGATCGTGGTGACGCCGCTGGCGAGCGACGCTTCCATGATCCGCGGGGAGAGCAGGTGGACGTGGGTGTCGACCGCGCCCGCCGTGGCGATCAGGCCCTCGCCCGAGATCATCGTCGTGCCGGTGCCGACGACGACGTCGACCCCGTCGAGGGTGTCGGGGTTGCCGGCCCGGCCGATCGCGTGGATCCGGCCCTCGCGGATGCCGATC